>JASFMS010000126.1:0-6074 GCA_050117435.1 Ectothiorhodospiraceae bacterium
AACCACACTCTCCATGGCGGTGGCGGGGCCGAGCTGAATCGGTAGCTGGCTCATGGGCGGCAACTCGGGCCGCGGTACGGTGACGATCCGGGCGAGATTGCCCATCTCGCCGAGAAAGTAGTCGGCCGCCCGTCGGCGCATCGTCACATCCGGGCTCAGCATGCCGTCGATGACCCGTGCAAAGGGCTTCGGCAGGCCCAGCGCCGTTGCGGGAATGGCGCCCACGCCGAAGCGGCACGACTGCCCCGAGGCAAGCGCGTAAAGCGTGCTGGCCGTGCCCTGTTCGTCGAACCGGGGCGAGGACAGACCGCCGTTGAGCTGCTCCTCGCCGATGAAATAGACGTCTCCCAGCCGGGCGTTGGTCTGTCCGGCACCGGACATGGCGTCCAGGGTGCAGCGCGGCGTCGGCTGGTCCAGGTGGTCCACCTGGGCGAGCACGGAGGAGCCCCAGTCGATCAGCGACAGGTGGCCGCTCAGGCTGTCGAACACCAGGTTGGACGGCTTGATGTCGCCATGCACTACGGGACCGTCCGGATGGTGGCGCAGGTAGCGCAGCATGCTGGCCAGCTGGGCGGCGATGTGCAGCAGATCGGATACCGGAATCGGGCCCTCATGGATGGAAAGCTGTTCCAGATCCTCGCCGGGGGCCCTCTCCATGACCAGGATGCTCTGTTTGCGAATCCGCTCGAAGGCCACGAATGCCGGCACATTCGGGTGGCGGATACGCGCCAGCATGTAGGCCTCTTCCTCCAGCCGGTCCTGGACGTGCTGGGGCAGGGTAATGCGTGAGAACTTGAATACCCGGCTGTCCCCTTCGCTGCGGCGGCCGGCGAAGACGAAGCTGTAGGCACCCTTGCCGAGCAGGCAGACCTGCTGGTAACCGAGCTGGCTGAGCTGCTCCTGGCACAGATTGACCCACGCCTTGAGACGGTGCGCGTCATCCTTGCTGAGCAGATAGATGGACTGCTCTTCCGGGATGTAGAAGTGCTTGATCGTCTCAGCGGGCGTGGATCGCGTCTGTGCCGGAGCGGACACGGTTGCCTCAGCCGAGCTCGGCCAGCATTAGCGCGGGTTGTTCCAGCAACCGCTTCCAGTGGTTGCTGAAACGCGCCATGGTGGCGCCGTCGACGATGCGGTGGTCGGCGGACCAGGAGATGGTCAGGATGTCCCGGGCCACCACGTTGCCGTCATCGTCGAAGCGGGGAAGCCGGCGGATCGAACCCAGGGCGACGATGGCCAGCTCCGGCTTGTTGATGATCGGCGTCGCCACGGTGCCGCCGATGGCGCCGATGTTGGAAATGGTGATGGTGCCGCCCTTCATGTCGTCCGCCGGCACGCGTCCCACGCGAGCCGCCTCCACCACGTCGTTCAGCGCCTTGGCCACATCCAGGATCGAGCGCTCCTCCACGTTCTTGATGTTCGGCACCATCAAGCCCTGGGCGCCGTCGACGGCGACGCCGATGTTGTGGTGGCGGTGATAGCGGATCTCGTTGGCGTCATCGTGGAACGTGGCGTTGAGCTGGGGGAAAACCCTGAGAGTCAGCGATAGGGCCTTGATGAAGAACGGCATCAGCGTGACCCGCAGCTCGTCCCGGTAGTTGGCCTTCACCTGCTGGTGAACCGGGAGCAGATCGGTGACGTCCACGTCGTCGGAATAGGTGTAGTGCGGAATGGTGCTGGCGGACGCGGCCATCTGCTTCGCCATTGCGGCGCGCACCCCTTTCAGCGGCTCGCGCTTGACGATATCTCCCGTGTCCCCGGCAGCGGCCTTGGCCGGGCTCGGCGTCGGGGCAGCAGTGCGCCCCTCGGCGAAGGCGCGGACGTCGTCCTTGTAGACGCGGCCCTTCTTGCCCGACCCGGGCACCCGCCGCAGGTCCACGTCAAGCTCGCGTGCCAGTCGCCGAACGGCGGGGCTGGCGGGTACCGGGCCCTCGTGCTCGCCCGGCGGTGCGGCCTCCGCCTCGGCGGCGGGCGCCTCTTCCGGTTCGGCCGCATGCGCCGTCTCGGAAGGCGTCTCGGGTGCCGCTGCCGGCTCGGCGGCAGCGGCGGCCGTCTCTGCTTCGCCCCCTGCTTCGCCTTCCACCTCAACGGCAAACAGGGGTTCGTGGACTTTCGCGATGTCCCCCTTCTTGTGATAGAACTTGACGACCTTGCCGGCGGTCATGGCCGGAATCTGCACGAGTGCCTTGTCGGTCATCACGTCACAGACCGGCTGGTCCTCCTCGATTCGGTCGCCTTCCTCCACGAGCCACTCCACCAGCTCGCATTCGACGATGCCCTCACCGATGTCGGGCAGGATGAAATCCTTGATCATTGTCTTTTCCGGTTCCTACGTTAAGCGTGAATACGAAGCGATCGCCTGATGACGGATCTGCGGGCCGTCAGTAGTTCAGGGTTCGCTTTATGGCCTCGTAGGTTTTCAGGTGATCCGGCATGTATTCCTTTTCGTGGGCCAGCGGAAAGGGCGTATCCGGCCCGGTCACCCGGCAGATGGGCGCTTCCAGGTACAGGAAGCACTTCTCCTGGACCGTCGCGGACAGCTCCGCGCCGAAGCCGCAGGTCCGCGGCGCCTCGTGATTGATCACCAGGCGGCCGGTCTTCAGCACCGACTCGGTGACCGCGCCCACGTCCCAGGGGAGAAGGGTGCGTAGGTCGATGACCTCACAGTCGATGCCGTCCTTCTCCGCCATTTCCGCGGCCTTGTTCACGGCTTCCATCTGCGCGCCCCAGGCCAGCAGGGTGATGTCCCGTCCCTTGCGCACGACTTCCGCCTTGCCCAGAGGCAGCAGGTAGTCCTCCTCCGGCACCTCGCCCGTCGACGCGCGGTAGCTGCGCTTGGGCTCGAAGAAGAGCACCGGGTTCGGGTCGTGGATGCTGGAGAGCAACAGCCCCTTGGCCTGGTGGGGATTGCGGGGCACCACGATTTTCAGGCCCGGGGTGTGGGCGAAGTAGGCCTCCGGCGACTGGGAGTGGTAGTGGCCGCCGGAAATGCCGCCGCCGTAGGGCGCGCGAATGGTAAGCCCGCCCACGTCGTATTCGCTGCCCGAGCGATAGCGGAATTTGGCGGACTCGTTCACGATCTGATCGAAGGCCGGGAATATGTAGTCGGCGAACTGGATCTCGGCCACCGCCTTGTAGCCCGCCGATGCGAGCCCGTTGGCGAAGCCGACGATGCCCTGTTCCACCAGAGGCGTGTTGAAGCACCGGGTTTCGCCGTAGTGCTTGCGCAGATTGCTGGTCGCACGGAAGACGCCGCCGAAGTGGCCCACGTCCTCCCCGAAACAGATCACTTTCTCGTCGCCCGCCATCGCCTGGTCCAGGGCGTTGTTGACGGCCTGCAATAGATTCATCTGAGGCATCACTCGCTCCGTCCTGCGGTCTTCGGGTAGGCGTCCGGGTGTTTCCGGACGTGCTCACGCAGCTCCTTGAGCTGCTCCTTCAGATGCCACGGCGGTGTGTCGTAGACATCCTCGATGAGCTCCCCGAGTGGTGGAGCGGGTACCTGTTCGGCGGCCTTCATGGCGGCCAGTATCTCCTCGCGGTAGCGCTGGCGCAGGGCCTCGTCGCGCTCGGAGTCCCAGTGGCCGGCGGCCTCCAGGTAGTTGCGAATGCGGGCGATGGGGTCGAAGGCACGCCACTGGTCCTCTTCCTCGCGGCTGCGGTAACCGGAGGGGTCGTCGGAGGACGAATGGGCGCCGAGCCGGTAGGTCATCGCTTCGATGAGCACCGGAACGCCGTCTTCGACGGCCTGCCGCCGCGCCTCTTTGGTCGCCAGGTACACGGCCAGGAGGTCGTTGCCGTCGACCCGAATGGAGCGAACGCCGTAGCCGACGCCGCGGGCGGCGACGCCGTCACCGGCGTACTGTTCGCTCACCGGTGTCGAAATGGCGTAGCCGTTGTTGCGGCAGAAGAAGATCACCGGACAGTGAATCACCGCCGCCATGTTAAGCGCGGCGTGGAAGTCCCCTTCCGAGGCGGCGCCTTCGCCGAAATAGCAGATGGTGCATTTGCCGTCGCCGTCCAGGCGCTGACCGAAGGCGTATCCCGCCGCCTGCGGGATCTGCGTGGCCAGCGGCGAAGAGATGGTCATGTAGTGCAGTGCCCGGCTGCCGTAGTGCACCGGCATCTGCCGGCCCTTGCCCAGGTCCTTTTCGTTGCTGAACAGCTGGTTCATGAACTGCTCGGCGGTGAAACCGCGATAGCGCAAGGCGCCCTGTTCGCGGTACTGGGCCATGATCATGTCGTCGTCGGCCAGGGCCGCCGCGCTTCCCACGCTGGCCGCCTCTTCCCCGGTGGAGGTCAGGTAGAAGGAAATCCGTCCCTGACGCTGGGCGGCGAGCATGCGCTCGTCGAGAAGGCGGGTGAATACCAGCGCGTCGTGCATCTTCAGCAGCAGCTCGGGATCCACGTCCGGCGGCTCGGCCCCGGAATACAGGCTGCCGTCCTGCTGCAGCAGGGCGAAAAGGGGAACATCCAATGCGGATTCGGTAATGAAATCAGGCGTGTGGATGCGTCTGGCATCCCATGATGAGGGCGCGTACATAGTTTTGCTCCGCGTCTGTTTTTTCGGGCTCGCTCCTCCGGGGCTCACTCCTTTTGAGAGGTACACCCCACGCCAATAGGATGACGCAGTTCGCCCGAACGGGCCAGTCCGGGCCAGCGCCACAATACGAAAAGCGCCAGTCGACTGCGCGACCGCATCGCGCCGCCGCCACCGTCCTGACTCGCAATGTGACAAATATCAGCTATACGTCTTTGTTGCTGGTGACAAAAAGTTGCCGGGGAGGAGAGAAAATGATGGTTTCAAAGGCGACAGCAGCGGCTGTTGCCGCCTCATTGCTCCTGCTTGCAGGGACAGCGGCGGCTCAGCTGGACAACATCGAGAAGCTGAAGGACTTCAAGAGTACCGGTACGTCTCTGGACATCGAGACTGTGCCGCAGGACCCCGATAGGGCGGCGGCTATCCGCAAGACGCTGAAACGCATCGAGTTGCCGCCCGGCTTCAAGATCGATCTCTACGCAATCGTGCCGGATGCGCGGCACATGGCGGTGGGCACCAATGTCGGCGTGGTCTACGCGGGCACGCGCAAGACCAAGATCTGGGCCGTCACCGATCGTGACAAGGACCGGGTTGCCGACGAGGTGAAGGTCTTCGCGCCGTCGGTGGACTTCAAGGTCCCGAACGGGGTCTGCTTCTCCAAGGACGGCTTCCTCTACACGGTGGAGTCGACGCGGGTGCTGGTATTCCCTGCGGCCGAGTTCTTCTACGAGAGCCCGGACGTGGCGATCGGCGTGTTGACCGATGAGCTGATTCCGCAGGAAGAGGTGTCGTTCAATCACGGGGCCCGAGTATGCACTATCGGCCCCGACAACAAGCTCTACATAACGCTGGGGCAGCCGTACAACATACCTCCGAAAGAAAAACTCGATCTGTACAAGAAATGGGGTCTCGGCGGGATCATTCGCATGGACCGGGACGGCAGTAACCGCGAGGTCTACGCGTACGGGATCCGCAATTCCGTCGGCCTGGACTTCAATCCCGCCAACGGCCAGCTGTGGTTCACGGACAATCAGGTGGACGGCATGGGCGATGACATTCCGCCCGGCGAACTCAACAGAGCCACCGCCGCCGGTCAGAACTTCGGTTTCCCCTGGTATGGAGGCGGCGATGTTCGCACCGAGCCGTACAAGGACTCCGAACCTCCGGCCGATGTGGTATTCCCGGAGATCGAAACCGTTGCCCATGCGGCGGATCTCGGTATGCGGTTCTACACGGGCAACATGTTCCCAGCGGAGTACCGCGGTGGCATCTTCAGTGCCCAGCACGGCTCCTGGAACCGCACGGAGCCCGTCGGCGCCCGGGTCATGTTCACGCCGATCAATGAAGACGGCACGGCCGGCGAAATGCGGGTATTCGCGTCCGGATGGCTCAACGAAAAGACGGGCGAATACCTTGGCCGGCCCGTGGACGTTGCGCAGTACCTGGACGGTTCGCTCCTTGTTTCTGACGATCTGACGGGGGCGATTTACCGCATCTCGTATGTGGGCACGGAATAGGAGCGTAAAGGTCGCTG
>JASFMS010000127.1:0-6021 GCA_050117435.1 Ectothiorhodospiraceae bacterium
CATTGCACAGTCCACGCGCCCCGCGGGAGCGCCGCGCACGCTCGGAAAATGCCGAAAACGGGCCTTACGGCGGTACCTGCTATCCAATTCATCCGTGTCCATCTGTGGCTGGACACAATCCGCGTTCATCGGCGGCTGCATTCCCCCAACAAAAAAACCCCGGCACAAAGGCCGGGGTTCTCGTTCGGTCGTTGAACCGGGAGCTTACATGGTCGGCTCGAAGACCTTGATGGTCTCGATCTTGCCGTCCTTGATCTCCCAGTGCGCGAACGTTCCGGGGACATCGCCGTTCTTGTCGAAGTTGACGGAACCGGAGGCTCCCTCGTAGTCGATGTCCTTGCCTTCCTTCAGCAGCTTGGCCGCCTTGGCGAACTCGCCCGGGCCGACCTTCTCACCCGGAGGATTGGCAATGTCACGGAGCGCGTCGCGGATGGCCACGCTGTCCGTGCTGCCGGCCTTGGTCGCGGCGAGCGCCAGGGTGTAGACCGCGTCATACGCCGTGTCCATGTACGGCTTCGGCGGAACCTCGCCGAACTCCTCCTGGTAGGCGCTCTGGAAGTGCTGCGCCCCGGGCGTGTCGGTGCGGGCCTGCGGGGCCGTGCCGATGGTGCCGTTCAGGTACTGCGCGCCGATGTTGTCGATGAGCTCGGGCGCCTTCAGACCGTCCGTAAAGATGAACTTGCTGAAGTAGCCACCCTCCAGAGCCTGACGAATGATGGTCTCGCCGTTCTCCGGATAGCCGATGAGCACCAGGCCCTCGGCACCGCCCTGGGCCGCCTTCTGCAGCTCGCCGCGGTAGGCCGGCTGGTTCTGCTCGTAGGCCACCTGCGCGGTGACGGTGCCGCCCTTGCTCTTGAAGGCGTCGGCGAAGGAATCGGCCAGGCCCTTACCGTAGTCGTTGTTGACGTAGATAATGCCGACCTTGCTGTAACCGGCGGCCTTGGTGATCTCGGAGAGAGCCACGCCCTGGAAGGCATCCGAGGGCACCGTCCGGAACAGGAAGTCGCCGTCATCCAGGTTGGTGATCACCGGCGAGGTGGACGCGCCGCTGATCTGAGGGATCTTGTTGACCTTGCTCACGCTCTGGGCAACGGGGATGGTGACACCGCTGGAAAGCGCGCCGACGAAGGCGTGCACGCCCTCGATGGAGGCTAGCTTCTGCGCGGCATCGACGCCCGCCTGGGGCCGCGTCTGCGTGTCACCGACCACGATATCCACGTCGGAGCCCATGACGCCGCCGGCGTCGTTGATTTCCATCGCCGCCAGCTTGATGCCGTTCAGCGAGGTCTCACCGTACGCCTGCAGATCGCCCGTCAGCGGCATGAGTGCGCCGATCTTCAACGGCTCCGCCGTCGCCGAAACACTGATCGCCATGGAAAGTGCGCCGGCAATGCCGAGCAGCTTCGCTTTTCTTATCATTTCCAACTCCTCTTAGGATGTTGTCTTGTGCGCGGTTAAGAGGTTATCTCGAGCGCAGCATCGAGAATACGCGGGCCGGGGAGCGCATGCAAAACCCCGCCCGGGACCGCACCTCTTGGCGTACAGCCAGTATAGATGCCGTGTTCCGAATCCTCACGTCGAGGTCAACCACCGTGGAACGGGCGCCCCGCATCGGCCCGGGTGAGCACGCCCTCGGCCGGTGCGAACCGCTCTCCCGCCTCCCTGGTGTAACGCTCCAGCTGTCTGCGCAGCCACTCGCCCCCCTGGCTGTCCATATAGCGGAACGGGCCACCGAGAAACGGTGGGAAGCCGATCCCGAAGACAGCGCCGATGTCGCCGTCCCGCGGCCCTCGTATGATGCCCTCGTCGAGGCAGCGCACCGCTTCGTTGAGCATCATCAGCGTAGTCCGCTCGACGATGGTGTCCGCGTCCATGCTGTTCTTCGGCGTGACGCCGAGCAGGCGGTAGACGCTTTCGTCCACCTCCCTGCCGGAGCGCTTGCCCCCGTAGCTGTAGAACCCCTTGCCGCTCTTCTTGCCGAGACGGCCGTCGTCGATCATGCGCTGAGCGGTCTCCAGCGGCCGCATGCGCTCGCCGAAGGCCTCGTGAAGGATGGGCGCCACGTGGGCGCTGATATCAATACCCACTTCGTCCAGCAGCTTGAACGGCCCCACCGGGAAACCGAACTTCACCAGAGCGCGATCGATTCGGTCGATGGGCACGCCCTCGCGGAGCAGATGAACCGCCTCATTGATGTACGGCGCCAGGATGCGGTTGACGTAGAAACCGGCGCCGTCGCGAACGACGATCGGCGTCTTGCCCTGACGCCGGCCGAAGGCCACCGCCGTGGCAATCACCTCCGGCGCGGTCTTCTCGTGGGCGATGACTTCCAGCAGCGGCATCTTCTCCACCGGCGAGAAATAGTGCATGCCGACGACACGCTCGGGACGCTTCGCGGCCTCGGCAATACGGGCGATGGGAATGGACGAGGTGTTGCTCGCGAAAATCACGCGCTCGTGGCAGTGCGATTCGATATCCCGAACCATGGCATGCTTGAGTTCCAGATCCTCGAATACCGCCTCGATTACCAGGTCCACCCGGCCGAACCCGGAGAAATCCAGCGTCGGCGTTACCCGTCGGCGCTCCACCTCCGCCTGGATCGGCGTCAGTGAGCGGCGCTTCAACCGGCCGTCGATGCGCTCGTTGATGTAGCGCAAACCGTTGGCCAGCCCCTCCGCCTTGATGTCCTTGAGGCGCACCGGCGTGGCGGCCTTGTCCGCGGTGACGAAACCGATCCCGGCGCCCATCAGGCCGCCGCCCAGCACGGCGGCACGACGGATGTCCATGCCCTCGACGGTCGGGTCGTCGACGCCGTTGTCCTTTTTCATGGCCGTGGTCGCGAAGTACAGGCCGATGAGCTGGCGGGCCTGCGGGGTCATCGCCAGCTCGCCGAAGCGCTGCGCCTCCAGCGCCAGCCCTCGGTCCACGCCCTGGCCCAGCCCGGCCTCGACACACTCGATGATGCGCTCCGGCGCCGGGTAATTGCCCTTTGTCTTCGCCATTACCCGCTTGCGGGACTGATCGAACACCACCTTGCGGCCGATGGGATTGCCATCCATCGCCCAGTTGATGGCGTTGCCGAGCCAGGATCCGCCGGCGCGGCCCGCATTGTTCGTCGCGGCGCCGCCCGCGCGCTGCCTCGCCACGTCGAGCAGTATCGACGCCGGCACCACCTCGTCCACCAGACCCAGCTTCAAAGCCTTCCGGGAGGCCACCTGGCGGCCGGTGAGCATCATGTCCAGGGCGGCGGCGATGCCGATCCGGCGGGGCAGGCGCTGGGTGCCGCCGCTGCCCGGCAGCAGCCCCAGCTGCACCTCGGGCAGGCCGAGCCGCGTCCCGGGATCGTCGGTGCACACCCGGGAGTGGCAGGCCAGGGCCAGCTCCAGCCCGCCCCCCAGGCAGACGCCGTCGATGGCGGCCACCACCGGAACCCGAAAGTCGGCGATGCGGTTGAATATGCGCTGACCGGTATGGGAGAGGGCCGTGACTTCCTCCGCGGTCTCGCAGGCCTCGATCATGTGGATGTCGGCGCCGGCGATGAAGGAACCGGACTTGCCGCTGACGAAGACAACGCCGCGAACCGACTGGTCCCGCTCCAGTTCGTCCAGAATCCGGCTGGCGGCGTTGATGACATCGCCATTGAGCGTGTTCTGGCTCTGATCGGGGACGTCGATGGTGATGACCGCGATGCCGTCGTTGCCCAGCTCAAGCCGGAGCGCCTCCCGCTGCTCAGTCCCGTTGGCCGCCTTGCTGTTCTCGCTCGTGGTCGCCATCACGCCACCTCCAGAACCATTGCCGCTCCGAGACCGCCCGCCGCGCAGGCGGTCACCAGCCCCGTACCGCCGCCGCGCCGCCGCAGCTCCTGAAGCGTCTGCACGATCATGCGGCCGCCGGTGGCGGCGAAGGGGTGACCGTAAGCGATGGAACCGCCGTTGACATTGAGCTTTTCCCAGTCCACCTCGCCGATGGGCTCGTCCCGCCCCAGCTTCTCGCGCGCGAACTCCCGGTCGGGCCAGTACTTCAGGTTGGCAAGGGTCTGCGAAGCGAAGGCCTCGTGGATGTCGATGAGGGTGAGATCCGACAGCTTGAGCCCCGCGCGCTCCAGTGCCACGGGCGTGGCGTAGGTCGGTCCCATGAGGCCGTCGTGAAACGGATTCACCGCGCGGAAAGCGCTGGAGCGGATATACCCGAGAGGTTCGTAGCCGAGTTCCCGGGCCCGGCGTTCACTCATCAGTACCAGGGCGCTGGCGCCGTCGGTGAGCGGCGTGGAATTCCCGGCGGTCACGGTGCCGTGGCGGCGATCGAAAGCCGGCTTGAGTTTCCCCAGGGCCTCCATGGACGCATCCCCGCGGATGTTGTTGTCCCTGTGGATATGCGTCTGGCGCTTGCCGGTGAATGCGTGCATCACCTGCTCGTCGAGATAGCCCTCACGCCACGCTTCATCGGCCCGGCGATGGGAACGCAGGGTGAATTCGTCCTGCGCTTCACGGCTGATGTCGTGGCTCTTGGCCATCTGTTCGCCGATGTCGCCCATGCCGAGGCCCGTGGAATAGTCACGGATGGCGGGCGGCCGTGGGGCGAGGTCCCGGGGCCGCAGGCCGGCGAAGAGTTTCAGGCGCTCGGCGAAGGTCTTCGCCTTTGACGCCCGCACCAGGACGCTCGCCAATTTCCGCGACACCTGTATGGGAAGGACGGACGACGAATCGGCGCCGCCGGCAAGGCCGATTTCGATGTCCCCCATCTGGATCGCCTGGGCGATATCCGATGTGCTCTGGAAGCTGGTGGCACAGGCGCGGGAAACGCTGTAGGCATCGGTGGCCGGGTCCATTCCCGTGCCGAGCACCACCTCCCGGGCGATATTGGGTGCCTCCGGCATGATGATGACCTGACCGTAGACCACCCGTTCCACCAGTGCCGGGTCCAGGTCCATGCGGGTTATCAACTCGTTGGTAGCCATGGTGCCGAGCTGAATGGCGTTGACGTCCCGGTAGGCGGTCATCTGCCGCGCGAAGGGCGTGCGCAGGCCGTCAACCACGGCCACCCGGGACGCCTTCGCGGTTCGCCTGCGGGTGCCGGTGCTCTTACGCCTGGCTGCGGTGTCGGACTCCTGTCTCGATGCCACGGTCGTTCCTCCAGCTTCCGTTGCCGCGAGCCCCTGTTGAGCATGCGCGGAGTATCCACCATACGCTAGCGTATTGAAGGCTGCAGGGCAACGGCCCAAAGGCAAGCGGCACGGGCCTACAAGACGGAGAGGCTGACGCTCGGCACCTCCTCCAGAACCGCACGTATGCTCTCGAGGCCGACACGGAGAGCCTCCCGGCTCGGCGCGGCGCTGACGCAGATGCGCACCGCCTGGGGCACCGGATAGCTGCCCACGGCGAAGGGCTCCCCCGTCTTGATCACCACGCCCCGCTCGCGGCAGCGGTCCACGAAGGCGGACGCGCGCCACGGCTCGGGCAACCGCAACCAGACATTGAACCCATAGGGCTGACTGGCATAACTGCGGCCGGCGAACACGCGGTCCACCAGGGCCTGGCGAGCGCCGATCTCCTCGCGCTGGGTGCGAGCCAGTTCGGCGGCGACGCCCGAGTGGATCCAGCGGCAGGCCACCTCGCCCATAAGCGGCGGCGCCATCCAGCACTGGCTGCGCAGGGCGTTGCCCATGGCTTCCCGCAACGATACTGGCGGTCTGACGATGCCGACGCGGAGACCCTCGGCGAGGGTCTTGGAGCAGCTGCTGACGTGAACGACCCGATCCGGGGCCAGCTCCACCAGGGCCGGTGGCCGCTCGGACGGGTCGATCAGGTTCACGTCGTCCTCGATGAGAACGACGCCGTGCCGCTGGGCGATTTCGACAATGCTTTGCCGGCGCTGGAGCGGCATGGCGGCGGTGGTGGGATTGTTCTGGTTGGGCACGCAGTACAGCGCCCTCGGTGCGTGCTGCTGGCAGGCGTTCTCGAAGGCCTCGGGGACAATACCGTGATCGTCGAGCGGCAACCCGACGTGCCGCAGCCCAAGCTG
>JASFMS010000128.1:0-5990 GCA_050117435.1 Ectothiorhodospiraceae bacterium
AACATCCGATTCATCTGTGGCTAACCGACTCGCTCGCTCAGCCAGCGCTGGAAGGTTGTCGCGTCCATGGCGCCGGCCTGGCGGGTGAGTTCCTTGCCGCCCTGGAACAGTCCCAGCGTCGGGATGCTGCGAATGCCGAAACGGGCGGCGGCCTCGGGGTAGGCCTGGGTATCCAGTTTCAGGAAGCGGGCTCTGCCCGCGAAGCGCCGGGCGCTCTGTTCGAAGACCGGCGCGAACATCTTGCAGGGACCGCACCATGGTGCCCAGAAGTCCACCACCAGCGGCAGGTCGTCCCGCTGCAGGTGTCGGGCGAGCGTCTCCCCGTCCACCGACGCCGGTGTGTCCTTGAGCAGCGTTTCGCGGCAGCGACCGCAGCGTCCGCCGCTGGCGAGTCGATCCTGCGGTACGCGATTCACGGTTCCGCACGCGCTGCACACGACATGCACGGATTGCGTCATCGACTTTCTCCCATTTGTTGCGTTAGCGAGCGCCAAGCGCATCGGCCTGTTCCAGTATACCCGCAAGGGTATGTATGGGCGTTTCCACGGTTTTCCAGAGGTCCAGGCTGACGTCGCGCGCAGACGGCTCAACTTGACGCGCAGCGCCGCTTTCTGGAAAAGATGTATCTTGTAGAGGGGAACCGGGCTGCAGGGGGGCGGAGCCCGGAGCCCCGAATGGCGCGGGGGAGTACATGGAGACAGGGATGGGGGGAGCCGGTCCGGAACGGAGTTCCGCGGTGGCGCCGTATGCGGCCGGGTTTGCGCTGTGGCTGGTTGTCAGCGTCGCCATGGGAGTGGTGTTCGCCGGGGCCGAGCTTGGCGAGGTGCGCTCCGAATTCGACACCTACGTGGACAGTGTCTACCAGCGCCTGGAGACGCGACTGCAGGCCAACGAGGCTGTTCTGCAGGGAATGCGAGCGTTTCTCAAGGCAACAGGCTCGGTGGATCTCGACCGGGTTCGGGCCTACGCCCAGGCAATAATGCAGCGCTATCGGCATATCTACCAGGTGCAACTGGTGGAACGGGTTCCGGCGGGGCAGTTGAAACATTTCGAGGCGGCTCAGCGACGCCGGGGAGCAACCGACTTTTCGGTCAAGCGATTCTCCTACGAGGGGGAGCGCAAATGGGTGCCGTTGCAGCCGGCACGGAACTACTACCCCATAACGTTCATGGCCCCAAGCCGCCCGGGATCGGCGCAGGTGCTGGGGCTGGACGTCGGGACCGTGCCCGCTCTGAAGAAAGCCCTGGAGCAGTCCTCACGGGAGCACCGGGTGGTGGCGACGCGGCCGTTTCGCCTGGTGGAGGGAGACTGGGCCTACCTCATCTTCGCCCCCATCGACGCGTCGGCGGGCTCCGGCGAATGGGTGAGCGCGTGCCTGGTGATCCGGGCTCAGGATCTCCTGGCGGAGTCGGCGGTGGTGCTGCCGCCGGGAACGCGTATCACCGTGAGCAACCGGACGGTCCCCGAGGGCCAGCCCGACCGCGTCATCGACTACCGTGCCGAGACTGCAGGGGTGGCACCACTGCCGGTGTTCGGGCGCCTGCAGGCTTCGGTGGACCTCGGTGCTTCAGCTCAGCCGTTCACGCTGGAGGTGGTCCGGACCCTGGGCTGGCAGGCCGTTGCCACGCCGGTCATGTACGCCTATCTCGCCGCGGCGACGCTGGCGCTGCTTCCGGTACTTGCGTGGTCGCGGGGGCGGGTGCGTCGTCGCGACACCGAGGTGCGCACGCAACAGGCCTTGTACCGCCTGGCCAACTACGACTCGCTGACCGGCCTGCCCAATCGCAACCTCTACCGAGACCGGCTCTCCCAGGCGATGCACCGCACCCGGCGCAGTGGCAGAACGCTGGCGCTGCTGTATCTGGATCTGGACGAGTTCAAGAACGTCAACGATTCGGCCGGGCACGCCGTCGGTGACGAGGTCCTGAAGGAGGTGGCCCGCCGGCTCTCCGGGCAGGTGCGGGCAGAGGATACGGTCGCGAGGATCAGCGGTGACGAGTTCTGCGTGGTCATGGAAGGGGTGGTGGATGCGAGCACCGTCGACACGATGGTGAAGAAGTTGCGGGCGGCGTTCCGGGAGCCGGTGCATGTCGCCGGCGGTCGTTTCGCGGTGGGGGCCAGCGTGGGCGTTGCGCTGTACCCCCGTGACGGCGACACCGCGGACGCACTGATGCGCAGAGCCGATGCCGACATGTACCGCAACAAGCGCGGCGGTCGCTGAAGGGCGCCGACAACACCGGCGGGCTCTCAGCCGGAGGCCTTGTGCTTCCTGCCGCGAAGCCAATTCGCCATGGCCGCCGGGTCGAGAGGTGCGCTCACGGCGAAGCCCTGGATTTCATCGCATCCGGCCTCGGCCAGGTACGGGATCTGTGCCGCTCTCTCGATGCCTTCGGCCAGCACGGTCGCCCCCAGAGCATGGCCGATGGCCGCGATCCCCCGCACGATGGCAGCGCTCTGAGGGTCGGTGTCGATTTCCCGGGTGAACTGCCGGTCGATTTTCAGGCGATCGAACCGGAACAGCCTCAGGTGCGTCAGTGAACTGTAGCCGGAACCGAAATCGTCCACGGCGAGTCCCACGCCGGCCGCCTTGAGAGCGGCGAGCGAATCCTGTGCCGTTTCGGGGTGATGGAGCAGCGCCGATTCGGTAATGTCGAGCTCGATGGACTCCGCCGGGATGCCGGCGTCGCGAATGGCCGACACGATGGTCTGCACGAGGTTCGGGTCTCGCAGCTGCCGCTCGGAAATGTTCACGCTCAGGGAGGGTATGGCAAGGCGGGTCCGGCGCCATTGGCTCAGCTGCTGACAGGCCTGGGCGATAACCTGCCGACCGATAGCGTGAATCTGGCCGGACTCCTCCGCCACGTCGATGAATCGCTCCGCCGACAGGGTGCCAAGCGTCGGGTGCCGCCAGCGGGCCAGCGCCTCGCAGCCGGCGAGCGCACCGTCGTCAACGCGTGCTATCGGCTGATAGGCCAGAGCAATCTCCCCTTTGTCGATGGCTTCACGAAGCCCCTGCCCGAGATCCAGGCGCTCTTCCGCCTCGACAGTCAGCGACGCCTCGTAGACGCAAACGGCGTTGCGCCCCTCGCGCTTGGCCCGGAACATTGCGGCATCGGCGCGCATGAGCAGGGTCTCGGGTGTTTCGCCGTGCTGTGGGTAGACGCTGATTCCGATGCTTGCCGTAACACGCAGGGAGCGCCTGCCAAGATTGATCGGGTCCCCGAGTCGCTGCATGAGCTTGTCGGCGACACGCCGGGCGTCGTCGACGCCGTCAAGGTCGTGGAGCATGACGGCAAATTCGTCGCCACCCTGGCGCGCCACGGTGTCGTCATCGCGGACGCTGTCGCGCAGGCGCCCGGCCACGGCGCGGAGCAGCGTATCGCCGGCCGCGTGGCCCAGTGTGTCGTTGACGTATTTGAAGTTGTCCAGGTCGATGAAAAGCACCGCCGCCGAGCGTCCATGCCGGTGGGCACGGCTGATGGACTGGCGCAGACGGTCCTCGGCGAGTGTGCGGTTGGCCAGTCCGGTCAGGCGGTCATGGGTGGCCTGATGGCGCAGCTCGGATTCGTGGCGCTTGCGCTCGCTGATGTCCCGGCAGATGGTCGAGACAAAGGTCAAAGTGCCGTCGGTGTCGTGGTGGGCGATGAAAAGCTGGGATACGGGCACTTCCGCCCCGTCGAAACGCCGCAGCGCCGCCTCCACCGTCGCCGTGCCGGTGCGCTGCACTCGCCCGAGTGCCGGCTCCGCCGCCACCCGGCGCGCCCACGCGGGCATGTAGTCGCACAGGCGCTGTTCGCTGAGGTCCGCGTCCGCCTCCAGGCCCAGCAGCTTCCGACCTGCCGGATTCAGGTACCAGAAGCGGCCGTCCGGGTGAAGGATCGCCACCAGGTCGCTGGTGTTGTTCAGGATTGCAGTCAGACGCGCGCTCAGGGCTGCGGCCTGGCGTTGCGCGGTGACGTCCCGAACGACGGCGATGGCGCCCCGTCGCCGGCCAAGGCGATAGGGGCTGAGGCTGATGTCGAGCGGAATCCGCCGGCCGTCCCGGTGCAGACCTTCCACGTCCAGGCCGCTGCCCATCTCGCGGGCCTGGGGTGAGTCGAAATAGCCGCGGAGCAGGTTGGCGTGGTGAGGGCGTGTCGACGCCGGCACAAGCATATCCACGGGTTGCCCGATCAATTCATCGCGCCGATACCCGAACAGGTTCTCGGCCTTGTCGTTGGCCAGCGTGATGCGCCCGCTCTCGTCCACGGTAACGATGGCATCCGCTACCGAGTTCAGGATGTTCCGATGGCGCTGCGCCTCGCGTCGGAGGCGGGTGGTGCCGGAGCGCAGCCGGCTGACGAGCCGCGCTGTCTGCTCGTTGGCGGCGTTGAACGCCGCGGTGAGTTCCCCGACTTCGTCATCCCCCGTCACCGGGACTCTGACGGAGTGATCGCCGTCGCCCATGCGCCGTGTGGCTATCACCAGCTGTCGCAGCGGCAGGACAATCCTGTGGTAGGCCGCGGCGGAAAGGGCAACGAGCAGAATCAGCCCGAGCAGGTAGAGGCCGTTGCGAATGAAGCTCAGGCGATCGTGGGCGGCGAGCTGAATCTCACCCGAGCGCTGTGCCGTGGCGTCGATGGCATATCGGAGCTGGGTAGCCTGGATGTCGAAGAGATCGCGGGCTTCGGAGGCAACGTCCGTGGATGCCTCGGTATCGGACAGCACACCCAGGGCCTGGCGAACGGGGCGCCAGGCCGCCGTCAGCTGCTGCAGTTGATCGTTGAAACGCTGCCGCTCGGAGGCCGAGAGGACCGATACGTCCAGTCTCTGCAGCCGGGCGAGCGTATTGTCGAAGTCGCGGGTGCTCCGGTGCAGCGTAGCCGGGGCCGTAGCACCGTCGGCGACCTGGTAGGAGAGGCGGTAGCCGAGGGCGCGAAGCTCCGCGGCGAGCTGGGTCGCTTCGGCGAGCTGCTGGACGCCGCCGCGCACGTAGTGGCCGACGCTGAAATGTCCGATCCACAGGGCGAGGAAGACCGCTGCCGCGACGATCAGCTTCAGCCCGATGCCCGTTGTAATCCCTGGCGCCTGATCTTCCCTGGTTTCTCCTGGGGATGGCATGCCGTTGGGGTTGCCCTCATGGTCCGGCGTGGTCACTGCCGCAACAGCATGGCAGTTATCCGGCGGAGTACGTTGACCCCTTATGATTATGCTGTGTGAACGACGTCGCACTGCACTTGATTGGTGTCAAGCGCAGTGCGACGTGGACACGGTTTCGTTGGTCTTTTGCGTGGGTATTGCCGAGTATCAGCCTGCCAGGCGCCGGTACTTGATCCGGTGTGGGTTCATGGCTTCGTCGCCCAGGCGCCGCTTGCGATCCGCCTCGTAGTCGGCGTAGTTGCCCTCGAACCACTCGACATGGCTGTCGCCCTCGAAAGCCATGATGTGCGTGGCGATGCGGTCCAGGAACCAGCGGTCGTGGGAGATGACCATGACGCAGCCGGGGAAGGCCAGCAGGGCGTCCTCCAGGGCGCGCAGGGTTTCCACGTCCAGGTCGTTGGTGGGCTCGTCCAGCAGCAGCGTGTTGCCGCCGCGCTGCAGCAGCTTGGCCAGATGCACGCGATTGCGCTCGCCGCCGGAGAGCTCGCCGATGCGTTTCTGCTGCTCGGAACCCTTGAAGTTGAAGCGGCCCACGTAGGCGCGCGAGGGGACTTCGTACTTGCCCACCTGGATGATGTCGTGCCCGCCGGAGATTTCTTCCCAGACCGTCTTGTTGTCGTCCAGATGGTCGCGGCTCTGATCCACGTAGGCCAGGTCGACGGTATCCCCGACTCGCAGATCGCCGGCGTCCGGCTGTTCCTGGCCCACCAGCATGCGGAAGAGGGTGGTTTTGCCGGCGCCGTTGGCGCCGATGATGCCGACGATGGCGCCGGGCGGGATTTTCAGCGACAGGTCGTCGATCAGCAGCCGGTCCTCGAAGCCCTTGGACAGGTGGTCGATCTCGATCACCA
>JASFMS010000129.1:0-5960 GCA_050117435.1 Ectothiorhodospiraceae bacterium
CGGGAATTCCGTTATTGTGTGTGTCAGTAGGAGAGAAGGGCGCTCAGCCGCGCTCCTCGATGGGTACCCATTTCTGCAGCTCCGGCCCGTTATAGTCCGCACTCGGCCGGATGATGCGGTTGTTGGCCCGCTGCTCGAAGACGTGGGCACACCAGCCGGTCACCCGGGACATGACGAAAATGGGCGTGAACAGCTTCGTCGGGATGCCCATGAAGTGGTAAGCCGAGGCGTGGTAGAAGTCGGCGTTGGGGAAGAGCTTCTTCTCCCGCCACATCACTTCCTCCACCCGCTCGGACACCGGGTACAGGGTGCTGTCGCCCACCTCGTCCGCCAGCTGCCTGGACATCTCCTTGATGATGGCGTTACGCGGGTCCTTGGTGCGGTAGATCGCGTGGCCGAAGCCCATGATCTTGTCCTTGCGCTCCAGCATGCCGAGGATCTCGCGCTCCGCCTCTTCCGGGCTGGACCACTGCTCGATCATCGCCATGGCGGCCTCGTTGGCGCCGCCGTGAAGCGGCCCGCGCAGGGACCCGATGGCGCCGGTCACACAGGAGTGCATGTCCGACAGCGTCGAGGCGCAGACCCGGGCGGTGAAGGTGGAGGCGTTGAACTCGTGCTCGGCGTAGAGGATCAGCGAGGCGTGCATCACCTTCTCGTGCAAGGCATTGGGCTTCTCGCCCCGCAACAGGTGCAGGAACTGCGCGCCGATGGAGTCGTCGTCCGTGGCGGGATCCACGCGCACGCCATCATGGCTGTAACGGTACCAGTAGGTGATGATCCCCGGGAGCACCGCCAGGATCCGGTCCGTCACGTCCTGCTGCTCGGAGAAGTCCTCCTCGGTCTCAAGGTTGCCCAGCATGGAGCAGCCGGTGCGCATCACGTCCATGGGATGGGCGTCCCGCGGGATGCGCTCCAGGACCTCCTTCAGTGCATCCGGAAGCTGCCGCATGCCGGCCAGACGCTTGATGTAGGCATCCAGCTCCGCCTGGGTCGGGAGCTTGCCGTACAGCAGCAGGTAGGCGACTTCCTCGAATTTGGCGTGCTCCGCCAGGTCGTGGATGTCGTAGCCGCGGTAGGTCAGGCCCGTTCCTTCCTGACCCACGGTGCAAAGCTCGGTCACGCCTGCGGATGTTCCCCGCAGGCCGGCACCCGTGTTCTTCTCGGCCATGATCGCTGTCTCCTGAATCACTTGTCCTGGCTGAACAGCTCGTCCAGCTTGCGTTCGTACTCGTGGTATCCGAGGACTTCGTACAGCTCGTCTCGTGTCTGCATGGAGTCCAGCACCGCCTTCTGCGTTCCGTCCCGCCGGATCGCGCCGTAGACCGTTTCGGCGGCGCGCATCATGGCGCGGAACGCTGACAGGGGATAAAGCACCATGCCGGCACCGGCGCCGCGGAGTTCTTCCACGGTGAACAAGGGCGTCTTGCCGAATTCGGTGATATTGGCCAGCACGGGAACGGTTACCCGGTCCGTGAACGCCTTGAACTCCTCCAGCGTATGCAGCGCCTCGGCGAAGATCATGTCGGCACCGGCCTCGACATAGGCGTTGGCGCGGTCCACGGCGGACTCCAGGCCCTCGCTGGCGTGGGAGTCGGTACGCGCCATGACCACGAACTGCTCGTCGATACGGGCGTCCACCGCGGCTTTCACCCGGTCCACCATTTCCGCCTTGGACACCAGCGCCTTGCCCGGGCGGTGGCCGCAGCGCTTGGCCTGCACCTGGTCCTCGATGTGGACGGCGGCGGCACCGGCGCGGGTCAGGTCCTTGATGGTGCGCGCAATGTTGAACGCGCCGCCCCAGCCGGTATCGATGTCCACGAGCAGGGGCACGTCAGTGGCACCGGTTATGCGTCGCACGTCCTCGGCGACGTCGTTGAGCATGGTGATGCCCAGGTCCGGCAGCCCGAAGGACGCGTTGGCGACCCCGGCACCGGACACGTATATCGCCCGAAAACCCGCCCGTTCAGCCATCAGGGCGCTGTAGGCATTGATGGTGCCGGCGATCTGCAGGGGATGCTCTTCCTCCACGGCGCGGCGGAAACGCGCGCCGGCAGATTCTATGGTTGCCATGATCACTCTCCGTTCAGGGGATCGGCTGCGGGTGCCGTTCGCCTGGAGTATGGAAACGCAGCGCTCCCTGTCGAGGGCGCCGTGGGCGTCGTCGTCGGAACACCGGTAGGCACCGGATCGGACCCAACACCGGCGCAGCCACACATTTACACACCACGAGCCGCTGCGCTGCGCCAGTGTACTCGAACGGAAAGCCATTTCCCAAATCGCTTAATTTTCATTGAGTTGCATCCGAAAATACGGCCATGTAGGGAAATTACGGAATAACGCGCGGACCCAGGCTTTATTGGAATAATTTATCCTTGCCAGCCACCTGGATTGGCAATGTTATGGCGGCGCAACATGGAAGACCACTCGGCCGGGAGAACGGATGATCGCACAGCGGCGGGAGGAGTGATTGTCAGGCGGGAAAGCGGAAGGCCGCGCCGGAAACGGCGCGGCCTCGTCGTCGGACGTGGGCGAGCGGTCAGTTGGCCTTGTGGATGGCGCGCTTGTGGACGCCCAGCGCGGCCTCGTGCACCGCCTCCGACAGGGTTGGATGGGCGTGGACGGTTCGGGCCAGATCCTCGGCGCTGGCCGCGAACTCCATTGCCACCACGGTCTCGGCGATGAGCTCTGAGGCGTGCGGACCGACGATATGCGCGCCGAGGATGCGGTCGGTCTCGGCGTGGGCGACGATCTTCACCATGCCCACCGGGTAATCCATGGCCCGAGCGCGCCCCGTTGCGGCAAAGCCGAAGGTTCCGGTCCGGTAGGGCGTACCGGCGTTCTTCAGCTGCTGCTCGGTCTTGCCCACCCAGGCAATTTCCGGATGCGTGTATATCACCCAGGGAATGGTGTCGTAGTTCACGTGGCCCGGCTGCCCGGCGATACGCTCGGCCACCATCATGCCCTCTTCCATGCCCTTGTGCGCCAGCATGGCGCCGCGCACCACGTCGCCGATCGCATAGACGGAGGGAATGTTGGTCTCGCAGTGTTCATTCACGTGGACGAAGCCGCGCTCGTCCGTGAGCAGGTCCACATCGGCCGAGGCCAGGTTCTCGGTATGCGGCCGACGGCCCACGGCGACGATGAGTTTGTCCACCTGGATGTTCTGCTTGCCGTCCTTGTCCTCGTAATGGACGCTGATGGTCTTGCCCTTGCGCACTTCGGTAACGCGAGCGCCGAGGCGGATTTCCAGGCCCTGCTTGGTGAACTGCTTCTGCGCGTCGCGGGCCACCTGCTGGTCCACCGGGGCCAGGAAGGTGTCCATGGCCTCCAGCAGAATCACCTTGGAACCGAGGCGGTTCCAGACGCTGCCCATTTCCAGGCCGATGACCCCGGCGCCGATGACACCCAGGCGCTTCGGCACTTCGGTGAACTCCAGCGCCCCGGACGAATCCACGATTCGCTCGCCGTCCAGGGGAGCGGCATCGATCTGGATGGGCGTGGAGCCGGTGGCGAGGATGACGTTCTCGCCCTGCAGGGTCTGGGGGCCGCCCTTGTGTGGCGTGAACTCCACCTGACGCTCCGTGAGGAGCTTGCCGTGGCCCTGCAGCCAGTCAATCTTGTTCGCCTTGAACAGCTGCTTGACGCCGCCGGTCAGGTCTTTGACCACCTTGTCCTTGCGCCGGATCATCTTCTCGACATCCAGCTGGACGTCCCCCACATTGATGCCGTGGGCACCAAGCTCCTCGCGGGCATGGTGATACTGCTCCGAGGAATCCAGCAGCGCCTTGGACGGAATGCAGCCCACGTTCAGGCACGTGCCGCCCGGCGACGGATCCCCCTTGTAGACAAACTCGTCGATGCAGGCCACGGACATGCCCAGCTGCGCGGCGCGGATGGCGGCATGATAGCCGGCGGGGCCGGCGCCAATGACTATGACGTCGTACGACTTGGACATTTCTACTCCCGATTGTTCGTCTTCTCAGACTTCCAGCAGCAGGCGCGCCGGGTCCTCGACCATTTCCTTGAGGGCTACCAGGAACTGCACCGCTTCGCGGCCGTCGATGATGCGGTGGTCGTAAGAGTGGGCCAGGTACATCATCGGCCGCACCACTACCTCGCCGTTCTCCACCATGGGCCGCTCCTGGATCTTGTGCATGCCCAGAATGCCGCTCTGCGGCGGGTTCAGGATCGGCGTGGACAACAGCGAGCCGAATATGCCGCCGTTGGTGATGGTGAAAGTCCCGCCGGTCAGCTCGTCGATACCGATCTTGCCTTCCCGCGCGCGCTTGCCGAAGTCGGCGATGGCCGCCTCGATCTCGGCGTAGCTCATCTGGTCGGCGTCACGCAGGACGGGCACCAGCAGACCACGGTCGGTGCTCACGGCGATGCCGATGTCGTAGTAGCCGTGGTAGACGATGTCCGTGCCGTCGATGGAGGCGTTCACCGCGGGGAATCGCTTCAGGGCCTCCACGGCCGCCTTGACGAAGAAGGACATGAACCCGAGCTTGATGCCGTGGGTCTTCTCGAACTTTTCCTTGTAGCGGGAGCGCACGTCCATGATCGGCTGCATGTTGCACTCGTTGAACGTGGTCAGCATGGCCGCCGTCTGCTGCGCTTCGACCAGGCGTTCGGCGATGCGCTGGCGCAGGCGAGTCATGGCTACCCGGCGCTCCGGGCGTTCGCCCTCCGGGACCTGCGCGGGAGCCGGCGCCTTCTGTCCACCCTTCTGTTCGGCAGCATCGCCGGCTTCGGCCTGAGGCTTCGCCTCGCCCGCGGGCTGGCCTTCCATGTAGTTGATCACGTCTTCCTTCGTGATCCGCCCGTCCCGGCCGGTGCCCTTGATTTTCCCGGGATCCAGATCGTGCTCGGCCACCATACGGCGCACCGCCGGGCTCAGATCCTCGCTTACCTCCGCCGGCGCTTTGGCCGGCGCACTGCCGGATTCGGCTTTCTTGGACTCTTCCGCAGCCGCCGTGTCCTCGCCGCCGGAATCGGAGGCGGCCGGCGCCTCACCCTCCTTGACGGTGGCAATGACTTCGTCGGCGGTCACGGTGTCGCCCTCGTTCTTGAGGATCTCGCCGAGCACGCCATCCTCGGGCGCGGGCACCTCCAACACGACCTTGTCCGTCTCGATGTCCACCAGGTTCTCGTCGCGTTCCACGGCGTCACCCGGCTGCTTGTGCCAGGTGACCACCGTGGCCTCGGTCACGGATTCGGGCAGAGCGGGTACCTTTACTTCGATGCTCATCGACTCCTCGCTTTTTGTCCTTTGCAGCCTCTCGGCCTGGGTGTCGTTTCGGATTCCGCGCGCGCTGCGGCGCTTGCCCCCGGCGCGGTGATCAGCTCAGGGCCTCGTCCACCAGCTTGCGCTGCTGTTCGTGGTGCAGCTTCGCGTAGCCCACCGCCGGCGAGGCGGAGGCGTCGCGCCCGGCGTAGCGCAGCCGCTGCTGCTTGGTCATGGCGTTGAGGAAGTGGTGCTGGGTCTGGTACCAGGCACCCTGGTTCATGGGTTCTTCCTGGCACCACACGACTTCCTCCGCGCCCTTGTAGCGACGGCGCAGCAGTCCCGCGAGCTCCTTTTCCGGGAACGGATAGGGCTGCTCGATGCGCACGATGGCGACATCCGTCAGCTCGCGCTTGCGCCGCTCCTGCAGCAGATCGAAGTAGACCTTGCCGCTGCACAGCACGACTCGGCGGACGTCCTTGGGTTTGATGTCGTCGATCTCGTCGATGATCAGCTGGAACCGGCCACTGGAGAGATCGTCGAGCACGGAGGTCGAGAGCTTGTGCCGGAGCAGGCTCTTCGGCGTCATCACGATCAGCGGCTTGCGGTAGGGGCGGATCTGCTGTCGCCGGATCATGTGGAAGAACTGCGCCGGGGTGCTGGGCACACACACCTGCACGTTCTGCTCGGCGCAGAGCTGGAGATAGCGCTCCAGCCGCGCGGAAGAGTGCTCGGG
>JASFMS010000130.1:0-5954 GCA_050117435.1 Ectothiorhodospiraceae bacterium
CGGGGCGCGTTGGCCCGCTGGATGAGAACGACACGATCCTCCCGACCGCCGAGCCGGATGATCGTATCCACCGTCAGCGCCGGTGTGCCAGGGAAACGCTGAACCATTCGCGCGTGCCTCTGCGCTCAATCGGAGTGGAGCCGACTCCGGTCGAACCGAGTTCGGCGCCCTTTGGTCAATGGGGCCGCACAGCACGCTCGCAGCCGGTGTTGCGCTGCTTGACTGTACCGTCTGTACAGCGCTGCGCAGCGCGCCTTGTCTGCGAGCGTGCTGTGCGGCCAGAGGCGCGCGCGAATTGTTCAGCGTTTCCTTAACGTAAGGGGCGCTATTATAAGGACGCTTATTATTTTCGCAAAGGCACTCGTGAGCGCGCCGGGGCGACGTTCAGCCGTCGGTGATACGGCGGACGTCGTGGACGTTGCGCAGACCGCCGATGCGATCCATGACGCGGCTCAATTCCGCCACGCCTCTCACCTCCAGGGTGAGCGTTATGCGGGCCCGCTGCTCGTTGCGGTCGGTGCGCATGTTCACGGCCAGGAGACTGATCTTTTCGTTGCTCAGAAGTGCCGTGATGTCTTTCATCAACCCCGGTCGGTCGTAGGCCTCCACCTGCACCTCCACGGGATAGCGGCGATCGCTGCGGCGGGCCCAGCTAACCTCGATCAGGCGCTGGGGCACCTCCTTCTGCATGCGCATGACGTTGGGGCAGTCCTGACGGTGAATGGTCACGCCCTGCCCCTGGGTGATGAAGCCGATCACCGCGTCCCCGGGTGTGGGCTGGCAGCATTTGGCAAGCCGGGTCAGAAGGTTGCCCACGCCGTAGATGGTGACATCGTCGTCCGGCCGGGCCTCGCCCCGGTCGCGATCCCGCCGAACCGGCGGCAGACTGGGCTCGCTGGGCAGCAGGCGCTCCCCGATGTAGGAGGCGATCTGGCCGCCGCTGATATCGCCGCGACCGATGGCGGCCAGGAAATCGTCCGGCTTGGGAAAACGGGACTTGGCAGCCAGTTTTTCGAGGCTTACGTCGCTGACGCCGAGGCGATGCAGCTCCCGGTCGAGAATCTCCCTGCCCTCGGAAACGTTCTTTGCGTAGTCCTGCTGTCGGAACCACGCCCGCACCTTCGAGCGGGCACGAGGCGTACGGATATAGCCGAGACTGGGGTTCAGCCAGTCGCGGCTCGGGCGCATGTTGCCGGCGGTGAGAATCTCCACCTGATCGCCGTTCTGCAGCTCGTGGGTCAGCGCCACCATCTTGCCGTTGACCTTCGCGCCACGGCAGCGGTGCCCCACCTGGCTGTGGATGTGATAGGCGAAGTCCAGCGGCGTCGCCCCGCGCGGAAGGTCGCGCACATCCCCCTGCGGGGTGATCACGTAGACGCGGTCCTCGAAGATCTCGGCCTTGAAGCGGTCGATGAGATCCTCTTCACCGCTATCATCCTGGTTCCAGTCCAGCAGCTGACGCAGCCAGGCCACCTTGCCGTCGAAGGACGGGTCCCGGCCTCCGCCTTCCTTGTAACGCCAGTGCGCGGCGATCCCCAGCTCCGCCTGCTGGTGCATCTCGCGGGTCCGGATCTGCACCTCGACGTTCTTTCCCTCCGGCCCCACCACCGCCGTATGCAGCGACTGGTAGTTGTTCTCCTTGGGCGTGGCGATATAGTCGTCGAATTCCTTGGGTATGGGCTGCCAGAGGGAATGAATCACGCCGAGGGAGGCATAGCATTCCGGCACGGTCTCCACGATCACGCGGAATGCGCGAATGTCGAAGAGCTCATGGAAACCCAGCCCTTTGCGTTGCATCTTCCGCCAGATGCTATAGATATGCTTGGGTCGACCGGTGACCTCCGCGGATACACCGGCCCGGGCGAGCCCCGCCTCGATACGCTCGCGCATCGCGCCGATGAAGCGCTCGCGGTCGACCCGTTTCTCGGCCAGCAGTTTGGCGATCCGCTTGTAGGTCACCGGCTCGAGAAAGCGGAAAGAGAGATCCTCCAGCTCCCACTTGAGCTGCCAGATGCCCAGACGATTGGCAAGCGGGGCATGAAGATCCATGGTTTCGTGCGCCACGCTGCGCTGTACCGACTCATCGCGGTTCTTGAGCGTGCGCATGTCATGAAGACGCTCGGCCAGAACGATGAAAACGACACGAATGTCACGGGCGATGGCGAGCAGCATCTTCCGCAGGGCCTCCGCCTGTCCGCCCCGCGCGTCCGGCTTGCGCCGCAGGTCGCTGATGACGTCCATGCGGGTGGTGCCCTGGATCAGGTCCGCCACCTCCGAACCGCAGGCCTCGGCTACCCGGGCGGGATCGAAAACCTCGAGCCAGGGCAGATCGTGCAGCAGCGCCGCGGCCATGGTGGCCGTATCCAGTTTCAGACCGCCCGCCACCGTCGCCACGGAGAGCGCATGACTGAAGTAGGACTCGCCGGAGCCGCGCACACGGTCCCCGTAGGCGACCTTGGCCAGGGACCAGGCGCGCGCCAGCACATCGCGCTCGGAGTCGCTTACCCTCATCGGCAAGCGCTCCAGCCACTGGCTGAAGCCGACCTGCGTGTCGGTCATGTCCTCGAATTCGCCGGTAACGCGTACCATCTTGCTCTGCCGCTGCGTGAGGGCGGACCGGTCCGGAAAAGCCGCGGATTGTACCGCGTCCTCGACGCGAGCGTGACCCCCCTCTTGTCGGAGCGAACCGGAAAGCGGAGACTTGCCCTCACCCCGGAATACTGTATATATTTACATACCACGGAGACGCCATGACAAAACTGACGCCAAGACAACAGCAGATCCTGGAGCTGATTCGGCAGTTCCTCGCGGACACCGGCTACCCGCCGACCCGCTCGGAAATTGCCCGTTCGCTGGGATTCCGCTCACCCAATGCGGCGGAGCAACATCTGCGGGCGCTGGCCCGGAAAGGTGTCATCGAGCTCCAGCCCGGCGCGTCCCGGGGTATCCGCGTTGTCGGCGACGAACAGGAAGGATTGCCCATCGTCGGCCGTGTGGCCGCGGGCAGCCCGATCCTCGCCGAAGAGCACATTGAACAGCACTACCCCGTCACGGCGGATCTGTTCTCCCCGCGCGCCGACTATCTGCTGAAAGTGCGCGGTATGAGCATGAAGGATGCGGGAATCATGGATGGAGACCTGCTGGCGGTGCATCGCACCCCCGAAGCCAGGGAGGGCCAGATAATCGTGGCGCGTCTGCACGACGAGGTCACGGTGAAACGATTCGAGCGCCACGGTTACCGCGTGCGCCTGCTGCCCGAAAACGAGGATTACGAGCCCATCGAGGTGGACCTGCGGCACGAGCCCCTGGATATCGAGGGCGTCGGGGTAGGCATCATCCGCCCCGAGCTATAGCGGACTCCCCGTTACAGGGTTTCATCCGCGGACAGGGCCGTCGAATCGTGGGTGCTCAACGGTTACTGCGAGAGAGGTCGGCCATGGACAATGCCCTGAACGAACTGCTGCGTCACCCGGGCATCTGGCGGGCGGGAGCCCGCCAGCAGCAAACGGGCCTGGAGCACCTTCCCAGCGGATTCCCGGAGCTGGACGACGCACTCCCCGGGCGGGGGTGGCCCGTGGGTGCGCTGACCGAAATCCTCCACGGACATTCCGGCATTGGCGAGCTGCGCCTGCTCATGCCGGCACTGGCCCGGCTCAGCCGCCAGGGCAAGTGGATCGCGCTGATCGCTCCTCCCTATATTCCCTATGCCCCCGCCCTCGCCGGCTACGGCCTGGATCTGTCCCGGGTTCTGCTCATCCATCCCGGCAACCGCACCGACGCGCTGTGGGCCGTGGAGCAGGCGCTGCGCGCCGGCACCTGCGGAGCGGTTCTCGCCTGGCCCAGCCGGGTGGACGACAGCAGTCTGCGCCGCCTGCAGCTCGCGGCGGAAGCAGGCCGGACGCTGGGTCTGATATTCCGCCGCCAGGGCAAAGCCGCCGGAGTCTCGCCGGCCGCCGTCCGTCTGCAGCTCGAGCACAGGGACGGGAGCGCGGTAGTCAATCTGCTCAAATGCCGGGGCGGTGGCACGAAGCGGGAGATCATCGTTGATCTGGCCGTCGGGTATCGCGCCGAAAAGCCCCGCCCCGAGGCAACCCGAACGCCCACCGACGCCCACCCTTCCCCGGCGGGCCCGGAATGGCCGGCGGGGAATCGAATCCCGGGACGCGAGCGACAATCGGGACGGGCATTTCGTGCAGCCACCCTGCCCGCCGACCGCCCGGCCCCACCGCCGCGGACACGTCGCGGCACCCGCTCGCGCCACTTCCCCAGCGGTCGCCGGCGTGCCGCGCAAATGGATCTGCCTCTGGCACCTCCGCCGCCCGCCCCACGCCCCCAGGCCACGCTCGGCACGACGGCCGGGGCGCCAGACAAGTCAGCCGGGCGACTGGCCTGGCTCTGGGACAAGATCCGATAGCGGACTGCATCGTCAACCGGTAACCGACGGCGCCACCGGCTTTCGCACCCGAGGTGCGGATAGCCACTGCCGGCGCCCTCGCCAAACGGAAAATGCTCTGGCTCTGCGCCCATCTCACCCACCTGCCGCTGGAGATATTCCTGCGGGGCGAGCGCACCACCGATCCCTTCGTGGTCATCGACGCAGGACACGTGGTGGCGGCCAACCCCCCCGCCATCCGCGGCGGTGTAAGGGCCGGCATGCGTTTGAGCGCAGCCCAGACCCTGGTTCCCTTCCTGCATCACCGGGAACGCGCCCTGGGCGCCGAAGGGCGGGCACTCCGGCAAATCGCCGCCTGGGCGCTTCAGTTCACATCCCGGATCAGCCTCCAGCCGCCCCAGTCGCTGATGCTGGAAATCGGCGGAAGTCTGCGCTACTTCGGCGGACTCGAGACACTGCGCAGCCGTATCGGCCACGGACTGGAAACCCTGGGATACCGCTGCCTGCTCGCAATCGCCCCCACGCCCACCGCCGCCCTGCTTCTTGCCCGGGCGGGGCGGGAGCAACCGGTCACCGACGAGGAGGAGCTGCCCTCCGCCATTTCCGGATTGCCGGTTACGGTGCTGAATCCGGACGAACGCCAACTGGCCGCTCTGGACGGGCTGGGTGTGCGTACCCTGGGGGATTGTATGGCGCTGCCGCGCCAAGGGCTCAGCCGTCGCCTGGGCCCCGGGCTGATGCGGCAGGTGGATCGCGCCCTCGGTCGGCTGGCCGAGCCGCGCCGGGACTGGCAGCCGCCGGCGCGCTTTCACAGCGAGCTGGAACTCTCCGCGGAGGTCCTGCAGACCGAGCATCTCATCTTCGGCCTCAACCGCCTCGTTCGGGAGCTATGCGGTTACCTGCGAGGTACGGAATCCGGCACACAGCGATTCCAGATCCGCCTGCAGCACCTGCGCCAGGCCGACACCCCATTCTCCGTGGGACTGGTCGCTGCCGGCCGCGACCCCGAACACCTGCTGGAACTCACACGCCAGAGACTGGAGCGCATCACGCTACCCGCCCCCGTGGTGGGACTGACTCTTGGCACCAGGGATATTCACCGGCTGCCACCCGAAAACCGGACGCTGCTCGAGGAGCAGCCCGCCGCCGTCGACGGAACCCGCTACGGCGCCCTGCTGGAGCGGCTGTCCGCCCGCCTGGGGGAGCGTACGGTTCAGGGGGTTCGCATTCGCGAGGAACACCGGCCGGAGCAGGCCTGGGAATACGCTCCACCGGGAGAGCGGGGCCCCACCGTTTCGCTGCCCGAACGGCCCACCTGGCTGCTGACATGCCCACGCCCACTGGAGGCTCGGGGCGGACAGCCCATCTGGCACGGCCCCCTGGTACTCGAGCGCGGCCCGGAACGCATCGAGTCGGGCTGGTGGGATGGCGGCGATATCGCCCGGGACTATTACATCGCCGTCAATCCCGAAGGGGAACGCGTATGGCTTTTCCGTGAACGCCGCGGCAGACAGGGCTGGTTTCTGCACGGAATATTTGCATGAACGGGCCGACAATCAGG
>JASFMS010000131.1:0-5951 GCA_050117435.1 Ectothiorhodospiraceae bacterium
ACGCCGATAAACGCGAATGCTTCGAGATTCGCCGCGAGGCGCGGCTCCCACATGATCCGCGCTCATCCGCGGCTAATGACCGCTCTCCAAAAGCCGGCGTGGATACCGTCTCGCGGGTCAAGCACGCAGGCCGGAATAAGGACCGTCAGGGACGTTTCCGGCGTCTCACCACACCGCAGCCCTCACGATGCGACGCCGGGAACGCTGCGCTTATCCCGGCCTACGACTGAGACATTGCAAAAAAACGCCCGCGTGCGGTGAGCGCCGCGCTCCTCGCACACGTTGGGAACGATGGGCAATACTAATGCCCATACTTTTCAGGCCGAACGCGAAACGGACGGTCTTCACGGTCAGACGCACCGCCCACCAGAAAGCCCTCCCCGATCAACCGATTATCGAATCAACAAATCAACCAATTAACCATTCCCCACCCCGGTCCAGCGCATGCCACGACGCAGCTCACTTTCGCCGTCGCTCTCGTACCAGCGCCCGTGGGCCAGGATGACCCGCTCGGGATGCCAGGCGAGCATCCGCTCCACCGCCTGGCGAAGCTGGCGGCGCCTGGGCAGGAACGTAAGGCGCAGGTCGATGGGCGCCTTGCCGTCCGGATCCGCCGCGCCGGTGATCCGCATCATGAATCGCCAGAAACGCGAGCGCAGACGCGACGGCTCGAAGTTCTCGATGAGGTCCGTGAGGATGAGCGTGCGGCTGGCGGCGTGGAAAAAGACCATCTCGTTCATGTAGCCGCCGGGGGCAAGCACCTGCTCGATTTCCGGTCCCCAGGGCGACGGTCCCTCACTGTCCAGATAGGCGTCGAAGCGGAAGCCGCGCCTCTCCGCTGCCTTCTCGGCGCCCGAAAGCCCCAGCGCCCGGGCCTCCGGAAAAGGCGCCCTCCAGTCGCCCAGCCACCAGTAGTGGATGGGATTGGGGGAGACGAGGTAGCGAACCCGACCGAGCTCGGATACCGCCTGAACCAGCTCCGGACGCGCTTCGACCGGAGAATGCAGCCAGAGATCGCCGTTGCCGAGCCGAATAATGGTCATCCGCGTCGGGAACGGCACCTTCACGCCCAGCCAGGACATGCGAATGATGCCGCCGTCCACAACCCAGAGGTTCTCGGCGACGGGCTTCGGCACGAACAGCGGGCGATAGGGTTCGTAAACGGCTTCCAGCGAATGCGTCGCCGTCCCGCGCCGGGCCTCTGCGTTCTGCATTCGCCCTCCCGGAGATGGCTGAAACGATTGTGGCCGTCAGTCCAGAGTCACCTGACCGCCCGGTGTTCGGATTACGGCCTGCAGCGAGATCCCGCTCGCGGAGCGCTCCAGCGACAGCACATCGGTGAGACCCAGCCTCGCCAGCATATCCGCGACGACTTCGGGCTCCGGATGCCCGCCGGCCAGAGCCTGGAGCCTGCAGCCACGGTCGCCGAGGCGCGACGCCGGATGATCCGCGGTATCCCACTGAATGAGCGCCGGTGCCAGCCCGCCCTCGATCAGGCCGCCGTCGGCCGTGAACGTCATGCGCCAGCGCAGGTCGCCCCGCGCCATCGGCCGTATCTCCCCCAACACACCGCCGGTCTCGCGGCTCGCGGCCTCGATATCCGCTGTACGCGCCACCCAGTTTACGAGCCGGGGGCGTTGCTCGATGGCCCGCCGAACCGCCGGCGAGTCCAGCCCGAACCAGCGCGGAAATGGCGGCTTCTCGCCTTCGGGATCGATGGCGATGACCTCGAGATACGCTGAGGGCCCTAGCCCCAGCAGGCGGTTGTGCGTCCCCTGGGCCGCGTGCCTGCCGCCGCCCTCGAGCTCCACGCCAAGTCGTTCCGCCAGATAGCTCGCGCCCTCGTCCAGCCGCGCTGCGGCGAACACGAGATGATCGAATGCAGCCATTGCCTTAGCCCTACTCCGCCCAGACCCGTGACAGTATGACGGCGGTATCCACATCCCGGGGAAGCGTACCGTAGACCGGCCCGCCGTCCGCGCCCAGCCGGGTACGGCAGAAGGCGTCGCTCACCGCGGGCGGCGCATGCCGCACCAGCAGGCTCGCCTGGAAGGTCGCCGCCATGAGCCCGGCCACCCGCCGCGCCCGCATCTGCGCATCGGCGGGGTCCGCCAGCTCGCGTTTCAGGGATTCTACGGCGGCATCCAGATCCGTATTCCCGCCCCGCGCCAGCTCCAGCTCCTCGAGGAAGGTCTGCACCGATTCCGGCTCCCGCTCCATGGCACGCAACACGTCCAGGCAGATGACGTTCCCGGACCCTTCCCAGATGCTGTTGACCGGCGCTTCCCGGTACAGCCGCGGCAGAATGGATTCCTCCACGTAACCGCCGCCACCCAGGCACTCCATGGCCTCGTAGATGAACTGCGGCGCGCGCTTGTTGGTCCAGTACTTGGTCACCGCCGTGGCGATGCGAGCCAGGCGGTGCTCACGGGGATCGCGTTCACCTCGGTCGAACGCGGCGGCTACCCGCAGCACCATGGCAATGCCGCCTTCGACCTCCAGGGCAAGGTCCGCGAGCACATTGCGCATCAGCGGCTGCTCCAGGAGCAGACTGCCGAAGGCCTCCCGGTGGCGGGCATGATGCAGGGCGTGCACCAGCGCCAGGCGCATCATGCCCACGGGCGCCGTGGCGGCGTCCAGGCGTGTCTGCTGCACCATTTCAATGATCGTGCGCACGCCTCGCCCGGGCTCGCCGACGCGGCGGGCCCATGTTCCGTTGTACTCGATTTCGGCGGAGGCGTTGGAGCGGTTCCCGAGCTTGTCCTTCAGCCGCTGAATGAAGAACGGATTACGGCGGCCGTCCGGGCGCCAGCGCGGCACCAGGAAACACGTCAGGCCGTCGTCGCTCTGAGCGAGGGTGAGAAAGGCGTCGGACATCGGAGCAGAGCAGAACCACTTGTGGCCGGTGAGCTCGAAAGCATCCTCACCGATTGGACGCGCACGGGTGGTGTTGGCGCGCACGTCCGAGCCACCCTGCTTTTCCGTCATCGCCATGCCGAAGGTGACGCCGTGTTTTTCCCGGGCGGGCATGCAGCGGGGATCGTAGCTGTTGGTGAACAGCCGCGGCTCCCATTCCGACGAGGCGGCTGGCTCGTGCCGTAGGGCGGGAACCACCGCGTGGGTCATGGTAATGGGACAGCAGAACCCCTGTTCGGGCTGGGTGAGCAGGTAGAGACCGGCCACGTGCGCCACGTGTCCACCTTCCCCCTGGCGCGTCCAGGCAATGGCGTGGATACCGTTGCGAATCGCCAGATCCATGAAACCATGGTAGGCGGGGTGATAGCGCACTTCGTCGATGCGTCGGCCGTAGCGGTCGAAGGCAATCAGTTCGGGTGGGTTTCGGTTGGCCAGAAACCCCTGCTCCATCCAGTGAGCGGAGCCGGTTTCCGCCCCCAGGCTCTGCAGATGCTCCGCCACCCACGCCGGCGACTCGCGTGCGACGCCCTCCTGAAGAGGAACGTCAGCGGTAAAACCGTTGAACTCCGGCAGTTCCGGCGGCTGGTTCGCCACTTCATGCGTGGGCAGGCGGGTATGGGGATCGCGCGGGGTCATGGGATGCTCCTCCGTTAGCCGGCGGCCAGGGACGCCCGCGGACGTTCATGGAAACGCCGCACATGTCTCCCGTGCCATTGCGCCTTCTGATAGCGGGCAGCCCCAATCGGAGTCAATCAGCGCCGGTAGGCCCTGTCAAAACCGATCTCGGCGACCAACCGCCGGCGGCAGCCCTTGGCACCTGAATCACGCACCGCCGTATCCTTCTCCAGCAACACATCCAGGCAAGCACCTGCCAATTTTAACCCACGCGGCAGAGACTAGCTGAACGCATAGGCGTCCATGCGCAGCACGCCGTAAGTGGTACTGGAATGCTGTCTACGGGCGTTCCACGATGGTCCGGCCGCTCCCATTGCCGCGAACAGCGGCAGGAAATGCTCCTCTGTTGGGTGATTGCGCGCCGCCCCCGGCGCCCGCCGGCGATAGTCCAGCAGCGCCTCCTCGTCACCCGCATGCAGTCGTTCGTCCACCCAGTCGGCGAATTCCCGCACCCATTCCGGCGCCGGGTCGGAAAGCCCGTGGCGGCCGAATTCGCGCAGGTTGTGCGTGAGCCCGCCCGAGCCCATGACCAGTATTCCGTCCCGGCGCAGCGACGCCAGTGCGCGCCCGAGCGCGAGGTGGTGAGCGGTGCCCGCCGCCGGCTGCACGGAGACTTGCAGAACGGGGATATCCGCCGCCGGGTACATGAGCCTCAGCACCTGCCAGGCACCATGATCCAATCCCCACTGCGGGTCGACACCGGCGTCAAGGCCCGCGGCGACGAGGTCCGCGGCGATGCGGCGACCGAGCTCCGGTGCACCGGGCGCCGGGTAGGTAATGGAATACAGGGGCGCGGGAAAACCGTGGAAGTCGTGAATGGTACGCGGCGAGGCGGTGACGGCGACGGTCGGCGCAACTGTCTCCCAGTGCGCCGACAGCACCACAACGGCCTCCGGCCGCGGCAGCTCACGCCCCAGCCCCTCAAGAAAGGTGCGCGCCGGTGTGTCGTCGAGCAGCAGGGTCGGGGCACCATGGGAGACGAATAGGGTTGGCAGTGTCATCCGGTTCACCTGTGTCGTTAAGGACGCTAGGGCTGGCCAGCCAACCCGCGTGTCGCTCCCCTTCGCCGCCGGTGGTGCGGATTTCGTGCCACCGCGGCCTTCAAAACCATCAGCAAAAATGAACAAGGCGCGACGCCATGTTTATCGCGGGTTGCAAACAGCGTATGCGCTATGCTTGAGCGGCAATAGCGGGATTTTTCGACAGATTCATTCAAAAGAGCCGAACAGAGGGAGTCCAAATTGCGAGGCGTGACTCTGGAAGCCCTGGAAGTCCTGGACGCCATTGATCACCGTGGCAGCTTTGCCGCCGCCGCCGAATCCCTCCACCGGGTGCCCTCTGCGGTCACGTACACGGTGCGGCGTCTGGAGGAAAACCTGGGCGTCACTCTGTTCGACCGCAGCGGCCACCGGGCGATTCTTACCCCGGCCGGTCGCACCGTGCTCGAGGAGGGCCGGCGCATTCTGCAGGCTGCCGGCGCCCTGGAAGCATCGGCTCGGCGCGCCGCCACCGGCTGGGAACCGGAGCTACGGATTGCCGTGGATACGCTTGTCCCCATGAGCGTCATGCTCGCTCTCGTGGAACAGTTCTACCACGAGCAGCCCGACATCCACGTGCGACTGAACAGCGAGGTTCAGGCCGGCGCCTGGGACGCACTGCTGGACGAGCGGGCGGACCTGGTGGTCGGCGCCGCGGGCGATGAACCGGCGGGCAGCGGCTACGCCACCCGCCTGATCGGCAACGTGGAGTTCGTCTTCGCCGCCGCACCGGAACATCCAATATGTCAGCGCCCGCAGCCCCTCGCCCGCCAGGCCATCCGCCGCTTCCGCGCCGTGGCGGTGGCAGACAGCGCCCGCAGCCTGCCGACATGGACCACCGGGCTGCTGGGCGGCCAGACAGTCCTTACCGTCCCGGACATGCACGCCAAGATCGCGGCCCAGCTTGCCGGACTGGGGGTGGGTTACGTCCCGCGGTGCCTGGTGGAGGATCTGCTGGCGCAGGGCCGCCTCGTGGAACTGGCACTGGAAGCCCCACGGGCGCCGGTACCGTTCTTCATCGCCTGGCGGACACCCATTCGCGGCCGGGCCCTGCAGTGGTTCGTCGACGCCCTGGACCCGCCGGACACGTTGCGGGAGAGGTTGGGACTGAAGGACTGAGTTCTGGTTGGTTCGTTAATTGGTTGATTGGCTGGTTGAGCAGGGGCATGTCGGTATCCACGGCGCACCCTACGGAGAGATTGGATTCGCCGCGAGGGCGCGGCTCCCACATAGACAAATGACGGACGACCCGACCAACCGACTAACCACACCCCACATCGCCACCGCCAACCCGTCTTGCAGGGATAAATGCAAACCATTATC
>JASFMS010000132.1:0-5950 GCA_050117435.1 Ectothiorhodospiraceae bacterium
GGCGCAGCTGCTCGATTTCCTTCTGCTGTGAGGAGAGTTCCTGCTCCCTCGCCTTCAGGCGGAGTGAGTCTCGTTGCGTGTTGATCCGTTTCGCCTCCGACTCCGCGGCCCCGTTCTCGGCGAGCGCCTGCGCTATCTCGGCGTGACGGCGCGCCAGGTAGGCCAGATGCCGGGCACGGTCCTTGTCGCCGTTGACCCAGGCCTGGTTCGCGGCGTTGTAGCGGTCCTGTGCCTTCTGCAATTCGACGGGCGAATAGCGTGCCACGTCGTCGTTCGCTGCCGCCGTTGCGATGGCCTGTTCGGTTTCGTCGAGATTTCCCTGATCCAGGGCGTCGGGCGGCGGGGCGGTGGCGCAAGCCTGCAGCAGGGCCGCCGACAGGACCGCCGCGAGTACTGAGGTGTGCCTCATTGGCTCCCCCCCTGCTGTTTCAGGTCCTTGCGCAGTGCCTCGAGGTCCTCGCGCAGTTCCTGGGTGCGTGAGCGTGCCGTTGCGGCCTGAGCCTGTGCCTGGGCGAGTCGCGCATCCAGGGTCGCCTGCTCGGCCAGCCGTATTGCGGTCTCGTAGTCGCCCTTGTCGGAGCGAATCGACTTCGCCTGCCGCAACTTCTTTCGTGCCTTGTAGAGGGGCAGGGACTGACCGGCGTTGTCCACGACCTGTTGAGCTTCGTTTACGGCGTATTCGGCCTGGGACACGGCCTGGTTGAGAGCGGGGGGCGGGGTGGATGCGCAACCTTGGAGAGCCAGTATGGCGGCAGCCATGGCAGCGCTCAGGGCGAGCGGCATTCTCATTCGCGGTTCCTCCCTGAGTGGCCTGTGGTGAATTTCCCTGCGGCCGTACACCGGCAGGAACGAACCGTCAGCCCCGGTCGCAAAAGCGGCCGGAAACCGAGGTAACCACAACGATTCCCCCTCTTTCGGCGTCGTCACCGGGATGCGCTCCCGGTGCGATACGAACACCGATGCCGCCGATATTAGTAGCACGGCAGGCCGTGATGGGCCACCCGTCACCGCCCGTCATCGCGCCACGCAGAGAGACACAGCGGGGTCTCCACGTGATTCAAAGGACGCTAACGCAGAGCCGCAACCACGCGGTCGCGACCCGCGTGCTTGGCATCGTACAGGGCCCGGTCGGCGCGTTCGAACACGGACTCTCCGGTGTCGTCGGCGAGGAATTCGGTAACCCCGAAGGAGAGTGTTACCTGAACGGCGGAACCTCCCTCGGTGGTCCAGGGATTGCCGCCAACGGCGCGGCGGAGCTTTTCCGCGGCCTGGCGGGCCTCGTCGGAGTCGGTTTCCGGCATCAGCACGACGAACTCTTCACCGCCGTAGCGCGCGAGATGGTCAGCGCTGCGCAGGTGGCGCCGAAGAACCCCGGCAACGTGCTGGAGAACCTGGTCGCCGGTGGCGTGGCCGTACTCGTCGTTGATCTGTTTGAAACGGTCGATGTCCGCGACGATCAGGGATAGCGGTCGCCGGTAGCGTTTCCAGTGGGCGTATTCCTGATGCAGGCGCTGCTCGTAGGCCTCGCGGTTGGCGATTCCTGTGAGGGTGTCGCGGCGCGCGCGGCTCTTGTGTTCGATCAGGGTGCGGCGCAGCGCTTCGGCCTCCGACTCTGCCTCCTGCAATCGCGCCTGAACATCTTTCAGCTGCTCTTCCTTGCTGCGCAGCCGCTCTTCGTGTTTCCGGCTGAAGGTCTGAATCTCTCTGAGGATTCGCGCCAGGTGCTGATCCAGCACCGCGGCGGCTCGGGTGGACGCGCCGTTCCCGTTCATGGAGCTGCGGATCTTTCTGACCTCACCCTGGACGCTGTTGCCGAGAGAGAGGTTGTCTGCGCGGGACTGCTCGGCGTCCTCCAGGTGAGACGCCAGATAGGTGCCGAACCGCGTCAGCCAGTCGGACAGTCGGGCGAGCGAACCTTCCATCTGTCCCGCCTCTTCGCCGGATGCCTCGGAGGCGAGCTCGCTGAACGCGCGTAGAAGGGATTCCAGTTCGCCGCTCGATGGTGTGTTCTGCAGCCGCGCCTGTATGGCGTCGGCCTGCGGTTGTAGCCGTTCGGGGACCTGAAGTGCAGCCAGCAATGCCAGCATCTGTTCGCGAACCCCGGAAGGTATTTCCGGCGTGCCCGGCGGTTCGGCTTTGGAGGAACGGCGGAACAGGCCATTGACCGCTCCGAGAAATCGCGAGGCCAGTGAACCACGGGCGCGGGCGGCGAGGCTCTCACGCAGCAGCACGAGAGTCTGCGCCCGAAGCTCTCCGGTCTCCGACTTCTCTGTACCACCGAGTCCGGTAAGGAGCCTGGAAGCGCGCCGACGCACGTGGGCCGGTGCCGGCAGCTGTGCCAGGGTTTCAAGCAGCTCGGTCAGTGGGACGTAGTGGATGGCGGGCGAATCGGCCGCTGCCGGTGTTGCCGCCTCAGGTAGATCCTCAGCATTTCTGGCCATCTTCTGGTCTTCTTGTTCGTAGGGTCATGTAGCGATTTCTGACGGCTTCCCCATCTCCTGTGTCCCGGCGAATGACTCGGAGAGAGATTTGCCAGCTTCTTTCATAACACACCATGCCCATCAATTCCGTGCGTGGTACGCGGTATGGACAGGCAAGCTACCCTTACGGAAGGGCGGCTCGCCGGCGGACGAACGTCGGCGGTTGCCCTGGGCAGTACGTGCTCAAACCGGAATGGAGGCCAGATCGTCATGAGCGCCTACAAAGTCATCGAGGTTATCGGAACCAGTGAGAATTCGTGGGAAGAGGCGGCGCAGAACGCTGTCGCCACGGCCGGCCATTCGCTTCAGGACATGCGGGTGGCCGAGGTGAAAGAGCTGGACATGACGGTGAGTCCGGATGGGTCGGTGCAGGCTTATCGGGCCCGTGTCATGCTGTCCTTCAAGTACCGGAGCGAGGAGTGATGGACGGCGGGGCGGTGAGCCGCCGCCCCGCCGCGTTCCGCTCAGACCTGAACGGTGTGGGAGTCCTTGACCGTCTCCATCACCACGAAGGTGCTGGTTTGCTGGATATGGGGCAGGGTTGCCAGACGTTCGCCGAGTAGCTGACGAAACTGGTGAATGTCGGAGGTCCGTACCTTGAGTAGGTAGTCGAAGCCGCCCGCGATCATGTAGCAGCCCTGAACTTCGGGCATTTCGGAGACGGCGCGGTTGAAGCTTTCCAGCGCCTCGGTGGTGGTGGAGCGGAGCTTCACCTGCACGAACGTGATGTGGCCCGAGCCCAGGAGCTCCGGTGACAGGAGGGCCGTATAGGCGCGAATGTACCCCGCCTCCGCCAGACGTTTGACCCGCTGGATGCAAGGAGTTTTGCTCAGACCCACCCGCTCGGCGAGTTCCACCATGGTAATGCGGCCATCGGACTGCAGTTCGCGCAGTATACGTCGATCGAATCGGTCTAATTTCCTGCCTTTTCCTTCACGCTCAGTCGTCATAACTAATTCAAGGAGTATTGGCGGTCAGTCTGCCGTAAATATGACATAAATTGGTCCCAAAGACTAATCAACCGACGCTATTCTGGGGGTCTCGAAATCGGCGCACCGGACAGTCCTGCGAGACCTTTCGGCCGCGGCGCCGCCTGGGTATTGGGGAGGAAAGAATGGTCAAGGCAATGATCGCGCATGAACGTCTGTCGGATCTGCGCGCGCAGGTACGGGACATGTACCTTCCGGACGAGCCGGAGGTCGTTCGCGAACTCCTGTCCCGTGTCGGCCTCCAGACCGAGGAGCGTCATCGTGTTTCGCAAGAGGCCGCCGGGCTTGTGAAGCGTCTTCGTGCCGATGCGCGACCGGGGCTTATGGAGTCCCTGCTCGCCGAGTACGGGCTTTCCAACGAGGAAGGCGTTGCGCTCATGTGCCTTGCCGAGGCGCTGCTTCGGGTTCCCGACAGCATCAGCGTCGACGCGCTGATCCGGGACAAGATCGCCCCGGCGCGATGGAGCCGGCACCTGGGGCATTCCAGCTCGTCGCTGGTCAATGCCTCGACGTGGGGACTGCTCCTGACGGGAAAGATCACGCGTGCCGGCGGTGTGGCGCGCAACCCGCTCGATACGCTTCGTTCCATGGTGCGGCGGCTGGGCGAACCGGTCATTCGGCGGGCCGTGACCCAGGCGATGCGGGTCATGGGCCGTCAATTCGTGCTGGGGCGCAGCATCGAGGAAGCGGTGGAACGGGCGGAGAGCTACGAATCCCGGGGTTACACCTATTCGTACGACATGCTCGGCGAAGCGGCTCGAACGGCTGAGGATGCCCGCCGGTACTTCGAGTCCTACTCCAATGCGATCGCCGCCATGGGCGAGCGGGCAAAGAACGCGGATATCCGCGACAACCCGGGCATCTCCATCAAGCTCTCCTCGCTGCATCCACGCTACGAATACGGCCATCGGCGGCGCATGATGCGGGAACTGGCGCCCCGCGTCCTCGACCTCGCCCGGCAGGCCAAACGCGCCAATATCGGCCTCAACATCGATGCGGAGGAGCAGGATCGGCTGGACCTCTCGCTGGATGTGATCGACGCCGTGCTCAGCACGCGGGATCTGCGCGGCTGGGACGGCTTCGGTGTCGTCGTACAGGCCTACTCGCCGCGCGCGCTGCCAGTACTCGAGTGGCTCTACGAGCTCGCCGGGATGCTGGATCGCCGCATCATGGTGCGTCTCGTCAAGGGCGCGTACTGGGATACCGAGGTGAAGCGCGCGCAAGTGCAGGGACTGGACGGTTATCCGGTGTTCACCCGGAAATCGTCCACGGACGTGTCCTACCTGGCGTGCGCCCGCCGGCTGCTGGAAATGTCGGATCGCATCTATCCCCAGTTTGCCACCCATAATGCCCATTCCATCATGGCGATACGCTCCATGGCCGGGGATTTCGACGGCTATGAATTCCAGCGCCTGCACGGCATGGGCGAGTCGTTGCATGAACTGGCACGCGAGGATAGCAACGTTCGCACGCGCATCTACGCGCCGGTAGGCGTTCACGAGGATCTGCTGGCATACCTGGTGCGCCGGATTCTGGAAAACGGGGCCAACAACTCGTTCGTGAATCAGATTGTCAACGAGGATTTGACACCGGAGCAGATTACCCGGGATCCCATAGAGGCACTGGAGCAGTGCGAGCAGCTGTCCAACCCGAAAATCCCGGCACCGTCGAAGCTGTTCGGCCCGGACAGGCGGAACAGCCAGGGGTGGGATCTGACCGATCCGCGCACCATCGCCCGCGTGGATGAGGGTCGCGAGCCCTTCCACGATACGCGCTGGCGCGCGATGCCCATCGTTGCCGGCGAGCGCGGTGACGGGGCGGCGCGCGCCGTGGGCAATCCGGCACGCCCATCGGAAGTCGTGGGCGAGGTCCTCGATGCCGATGGGGCCGCCGCGCGCAGAGCGATTACGGCGGCGGACAACGCCGGTGCCGCCTGGCGCGACCGGCCGGCGGAAGAACGCGCACGGATCCTGGAACGGGTGGCAGACCTCTACGAGGCCCATACGCCGGAATTTCTGGCCCTGGTGTCTCGGGAGGCCGGCAAGAACCTGCTGGATGGGGTCGCCGAGGTACGCGAAGCGGTGGACTTCCTCCGTTACTACGCCAACGAGGCACGGCGACAGCTGGCCGACGGCTCGCGGCAGGGGCGAGGAGTATTCGTTTGCATATCCCCCTGGAACTTTCCCCTGGCGATCTTCACCGGTCAGATCGCCGCCGCGCTGGCGGCGGGCAATGCCGTGGTGGCGAAACCTGCTGAGCAGACGTCGCTGATCGGCTTCCGGGCCGCGGAGCTGATGCACGAGGCCGGCGTGCCGGCGGGGGTGCTCAACTTCCTGCCGGGACCCGGACGCGTGGTGGGGCAGGCCCTGGTATCGGATGAGCGGGTCGCCGGGGTGTGCTTCACCGGTTCCACCGAGACCGCGCAGCTGATTCACAAGGCAATGGCGGCGGCTGGCAACGCGGAGACGCCGCTGATTGCGG
>JASFMS010000133.1:0-5941 GCA_050117435.1 Ectothiorhodospiraceae bacterium
GATGGCAATCGTGTGGCAGTCCCGATCGGCGGCCACCCGCCGCAGCGCATCCGCCAGACTTTCCCCCGGGAACACATCCTCGTCGATGCAGAACTCGATGGAAGACGGGTTCATGCCCTGATCCACCAGCTCGCGTTTCAGAGCTTCCAGGTTCGGGACCAGCCCGGACTTCAGGCCGTCCACCCATTCCGCGATTCGCTTCGCGAGTTGCCGACCCAGCTCGGTCTCCCGTTTCGGGTCTTCGGACCCGCCGTGTTCGCGAAGTTCCGGTGGCAAGGCGGGCAGGCGGTGGTAGAGGTCGACGCGCGTATCTCCCCGGCCGTCGAGCATGTGGGCCACGTAGTTCAGTGCCCGCCGGGCGGCGTCGCTGTCGTCCACCGCGACGAGTATGGCTTCCCCGGCGCTGCGCTTGTCGGATGTCGGCTGGTTCATTTGCGTGCCTGCCTTCGGGTTCCCTGTGATCCACTGGAAAGCATGGACGATGCGACCGTGTCGAACCGCTGCCCTCCGCCTGGACTTCCGATGATGGAAAACCAGCGAGGACCCCACGTTGACCTCGGTCAACCGCGGCAGGGCGGCGGTATCAGCGGCGGACATCCTGTTACCGCGACTTCGTATCCGGCGCGGTACCAGCGGAGCGGGCGGCAAAGAATCGCAGGGACACCGCTGTGGCGTCGACCGTGCTTTCGGCCGCACCCAGGTACTCCGGGAAGGCGAAGTTGCTCCCGGGCCAGGTGTGTCCATCGCCGGATAGGCGATAGAAGACCAGGGGCGCGACGGTGCATTCGGGGTATTCGACGCGGGTCGTGCGGGGGTCGATTCGGGTTTCCACGGGTGAGGCGGTGCAGCCGTTGGCGCGCGCCCAGCGTCTCAGCGCTTCCTCGATGCCGTAGGTCCAGTAAGGCGGGCTCTTGCCGGGCTGCGCCTCATAGTGATTCACCGGGTCATCCTCGCTGTGAAAGGCGAGAACGGGCACGCCGGCCCCGGCGGTGCAGGAACGCGGGCGGCGCAGGCCGCCGACGACGCTGATCGCCGCGATACGCCCGGGAATTCGGCAGGCAAGCTCCGAGGCCAGACGGGCGCCGCCGGAGAAACCGATTACGTAGACCCGGCTGGTGTCGACGCAGAGGCTGTCGCTCAACGCCTCCAGCAGGGCGGAGACGAAGGCGACGTCGTCCACGCCGCCTGCCTGGCGGGGTATGTTCCAGGTGTGCCCGCCGCGGGGGAACTCCGTTGCCGCAACCGGCAGCGCCACCGCGAAACCCGCGGCTTCCGCGGCCTGATCCGTGTGGGTGATCCGGAGCTCGATTTCCGGGGTGATGCTCGAGGCGTGCAGGTCGAGAACCAGTGGCACGGCGGTCTCGCCGGAGTAACTCTTCGGCAGGTACAGATAGTAGGCGCGTCGTTCCCCATCCGAGGCAATGTGGTGCAGGGAAAGCCCCGGTTGTGCCGAACGGGAGATGCCACAGCCACCGCCACCGTTTGCTGTGGCGGGTGTGGTACCCGTGTCGCTGCCGCCGGCATAGGCGGGCACGGCATCGAGCAGTGAACCGGCCGCAAGGGCCAGTATCAGACCCAGACGGCCCACTTGCCTCGCTGACGACGCTGTCTCCGGCTTGCCCGTGTCCCCGCTGCCGGCGCAGTCTGCGACCGCCGAGGCGCCATGACGCCGCAACCTGGGCAGAAAGGCCGGGACCGCCTTCCGGTAGCGTCGATAACGCTCGCCCAGCTCCGCTATCAGGTCAGCCTCCTCGAAGTACGTGGCAATCAGCACGTAGATCACCGCACCGACGGCGAATGCCAGCTGCCCCACGGTCATGTGCGGTGTCAGCCACGGCGTCAGCATCCATCCGAGACTGATGGGATGACGCACGAGGGCATACAGGTAGCGCGCGCTGAACGGCGATTCCCGGGTTTCCAGGTTCCGCACCCGCCGCCACGCCTGTGCCAGGCCGAGGAAGCCGAAATGGCCAAAATGGAAGGTGGCCGCGAACATCAGCGACCACACTCCGAGGTAGAGGCCGACAATGGTGACGGCGGCCCAGGTCTGCTCCACTTTCCAGAGGGTGACCGGCACCGGCTGCCACGCCAGAACCAGCGCGGCGGTGACGGCCGCCGTCATGTAGAGGTAGGTGGATCGCTCCAGATGGACAGGCACGAATTTCGTCCACCAGCGCTTGAACCAGGGGCGGGCGGTCACGGAATGGTGCACGCCGAACGCGAGGACCAGCAGCACGTCATAGACGGCGGCGCCAAGGACGTCGCCATGGAAGGTGCCGGTGTTGACGGTTTTGGGGACACCGAAGTCCGCGAGAAACCCCACGATGTAGGCGATGTTGGCCAAGGCAAGGAGATAGCCGCCGGCGGCGTAAGCCAGGGTCAGTGCTGCTCGCATGGTTATCCTCCGAGGGCGAGGCAGTGGAACGGGAGTTGGTTGTGTGGCGAAACGGGTCGACTCAGAGAAGCCGGGAGAGGGTCTCCGCCGCGCGCGCAGCGGCGCCGCCCGCCGGTCTCGAATTGCAGGCACCTTCGGCGTGTTTCGTGAGCAGCCCCTGTAGTCGCTGGGCGAGTCGATCGGCATCGATCAGTTCCGCAAAGGTGACGCGACGGCCCAGCCCGTAGCGCTGGAGGCGGTGATGGACGTGGATCTGCTGCTCGAAATGGTGCTCAAGCGGAACGTACAGAAAGGGCTTTCCGAGACAGGTCAGCTCCATGGCCGTGGACAGACCCCCCTGGACGATGGCCACATCGCAGCACCGCACGTGATCGAGGAAGTCCGGGACAAAGGCGCGGTATTTCACGCCGTCAACCCGGGGCAGCGTCGCGGGGTCGATCCTCGGTCCGGTGACGACCTCGAACGTGAGCGCCGGCATGCGGGCCCGGAGGTGGGGGACGACCTCAAGCAGGCGCTGGACCAGCGTGCGACCGACGCCTGAACCGCCGACGGCGACAAGGCAGACCACGTCGTCCGCGTGGAACCCCATCGCCGCGCGCAGCCGCGCCCGGTCGACCGCGGGCAGTTGCTCGGTTGAATCGATGTAGCCGGGAAAGGCGTGGTGCGCCGCGGTCCAGTCGCGAATGCTGGGCAACCCGGGCCCGAAGGGCAGATCGACCACATCTTCCCGGTCGCCGATGAACAGCGCGGCGTCGCGCACGTCGGGTCGGCTCTCGACGAAGCCGATCATCTCGGCGTTCCAGTCCCGGGCCAGCCGAGACTCGTCGCTGTCGCGGCCGGTCATGGGCAGAACGCCCACGAAGTCGGTCATCCATGCCAGCCGGGCGCGCTTGAGCTCCGGGTGTTCGTGCCAGAAGCGGTCGATGTCCCAGGCCTCATCCGCGATGACGAGGTCGTAGCCGCCGTCTTCCAGCACGTCCTGGAAGGTGCAGAAATTGGCGACCAGAATCGCGTCCATGCGACGCAGTGCCTGGAAGGCGTTGAGGTCGTGCTCGCCGGACTCGGACTCGATGTGCCGGGACTCGCTCAGCAGCCGGTTGGACCCCGGGTGCACGTGCTCGCCCGCCGCTTTCAGAAACCCGGTCACCGGCGGCTGGGTCAGCCAGTCGATATCGATGTCGGGGCGACGCTCCCTGAGCGCATCCGCTATGGCCCTGTCCCGTCGAACATGGCCCAGCCCGATGGGCGAAGACAGATACAGAGCCTTCGCCCGGCGGTTGACGCCACGGGGTGCGATGAACGGCGCGGTGGAACGGGTGGACGGCAGGCCGCCGGTGACGTCGTCGATGAAAGACCGCATCAGGCGGTTCACTTTCACGGGAATTCGCGCGCTGGGCATATGCCCGGAGCCGGGCAGGGACACGAATCGCGCATTCGTCAGCGCGGCGACACGCTCGCCTTTGGCGTGGGGCACGACCGTGTCGTCGGTGCCCTGAATGACGAGAACGGGGCACTGAATGCGGCGGTAGGCCTCCTCGCCCTGGCCGTCCGAATCGCGGCGGGCCGCGATCGTTCGCACCAGCGTCTCGGGGTCCGTCTCGGCGGCCCAATCCAGCGCGTCCTCCACCTGCTTGTCGGAGAACGGCTCGGGAAAAACCTCCCGCACGAAGAAGTCGGCGAAGTCCCGGTAGTTCCGCCGCCAGTAATGGAAGTTGTATTTCTGCCAGCCCTCGTAGGTGTCTCGCTCGGCCTTCAGGTTCGCCGCCGTGAAGGCGGGATTGCCGGGACCGAAGGGTGCGGTGGGTGCCAGCAGAATCGCCGCCCGGGTGCGGTGCGGGTGGTACGCGGCAAAGAGGGCGGCGAGGTGTCCGCCGTAGGAGAAGCCGGCGACGATGGCCGGTCGGTCGACACCTTCCGCCTCCAGCACGGCCACCGCGTCGGCAACCAGTTCCCAGGGCAGGTAAGCGGCCGTGCTGTCCGGCCGACCGGAGAGTCCGTTGCCCCGGCAGTCGATGGCGATTACCCGGCAGAATTGCGCCAGATACGGCACCTGTGCCTTCCAGACGCCCGAATGCACGATCTGCCAGGCGCTGAACAGCAGCAGTGTGGTCTCCCCTTCACCGGCGACGCGATAGCCCACCCGACACCCGTCGCGCTCGACGAAGCGGGGACTGCCCGCGAGCTCCACGGAGCGGTCAGCCATTGCCCTGACTCCTTTCCAGCCCGGCTATGAGGTGGCCGACCTTGCGAATGGCGCTGAGCCCGTGCTCCGAGGCTTCCACGGCATCGAGCAGCAGCAGCGTTTCCAGCCCGACAAATGACTGGCCAACGAGGAGCCCCAGCTCTTCGGCGGTGAACGGGCCGATGGGCCCGAAGCGTGCCATGGCCTCCCGGGCCACGCTGGTGAGAAGTTCCTTCCAGCCGTCCAGTTGGCGGTGCATCTCGGCGCGAATCTGCGGGTCCGAGAGCGCCGCGTAGATCATCTCGTGCAGCACACGCACGTACCCTGAACGCAGGTCCTCCTCGAGATAGTCGCAGGCTGTTTCCCATTTTTCCGACAGTGGCCGGGTGGAATCGTACAGCGCCGCCTGCCGGTCCAGCAGGCGCGCGTTTTCTTCCTTGAGCAGCTCGAGCAACAGGCCCTGCATCGACCCGAAGTGATAGTGAATCTGGCTCAGCGGCACGCCCGCGGCGTCCGCCACCTTGCGTGTCGAGAGCGCGGAGTAGCCGGACTCGCGGAGCAGTCTGCCAGTGGCGTCCAGGATGATGTCGCGGGTGGGTCGCTGCTTGTTTGAGGGCCTGGCCATGGTGCTTCCTGATTTCTGTTGTGAATCGTCGTTCGGTCGATCGACCGAATTCAATACCCGGATAGCTACGGTGTCAATAGAGGAGGGGCGGGCAAGACGGGCGTCCCGACGAGTGGCGGGGGTGTCGGAATGCTGCCCGGGCATGCCGGTGACGGTGCGGGCGCGCCGCTGGCCACCTCCGGATTCGTCGTGCGTCGCCGCTTTCGGGGAGTGGAGCGCTACGGGGTTCGCTCACCGTCAACACGCGGGCTCACGTGACTGCTGGTGCCCGGCGGAGATCTTATCCGACAGTTACCGGGACGCGCTGGACGCCGTTGTTTCCCATGCCCTGGTAGTTCCAGGGGGCATCGAGGGGCTGCACGTTTCCGGCGGCGTCGGTGGCACGGCAGGCCAGCTCGTGTTCGCCGGCGGTGGCATCCCAGTCGAATGCCCACTCCCGCCAGGCGAAGTCACCGACCGGCGCCTTCAGCGTCGCCTTGCGCCAGTTTCCATCCACGGCGAATTCCACCCGCGTGATCGGGGCGCTGCCAGACCAGGCTCGCCCGGTTACCGTAACGCGTCCCGGCTCCAGGTGGCGGCGCCGGGTGAAGAAATCGGGAATACCGGGCGGAATCATCAGCGCGCGTACCCTCATCCGCTGAACGTATTCGCCGGGATCGTCGGCACTCGTCTGGTAGCGGTAGGCGGTGGTCTGCTGGAAGCCCTCGTACGGCTCGGCAAGGACGTTGATGGACGTCAG
>JASFMS010000134.1:0-5901 GCA_050117435.1 Ectothiorhodospiraceae bacterium
GGTTAGTTGGTTAATTCGTTAGTCCGTTGATCGGTTAGTCGGTTGATCAGGCAGCGGAGCCCTGCCCCCTCTCAGTCCTTTAGTCCTTCAGTCCTTGACTCGTCAGATAATGATCAACTCCGCCCGCAGCGCGCCGGCCTGCTTCAACGCCTGAAGAATGGCCACCAGGTCGCTGGGGGCGGCGCCGACGCGGTTCACGGCGTTGACGATTGCCGATAGCTCCGTGCCGGGGCTGAACAGGAACATGGGATTCTTCTCTTCCTGGATCTGCACGTCCGACTGCGGCGTCACCGTGGTCTGCCCCTGAGAGAGCGGCTGGGGCTGACTGACCTTCGGATTCTCGCTGATGGTCACGGTCAGGCTGCCGTGGGTGACGGCCGCCGGCTGCACGCGGACGTGACTACCGATGACGATGGTGCCGGTACGGGCGTTGACGATGACCTTGGCCGGCGCCTCGCCGGGATTGAACTTCAGGTTCTCCAGAAAGGAAACGAAGCTCACGCGCTGATCCGCCGAACGTGGCGCGCGGACCTTCACGGAGACCGCATCCACCGCCTTGGCGCTGTCCGGTCCCAGCGTGTCGTTGAACTTGGCGGCCATGCGCTTTGCGGTGGTGAAGTCGGGGGTGTGGAGATTGAAGACGATGGAGTCCCCCATGGCGAAGGGCGACGGCACGCTGCGCTCCACGCTGGCGCCGGACGGGATCCGGCCCGTGCTGGTTATGTTGACGCTCACCCTGGAGCCGTCGTCACCGCCGGCGCTGAATCCACTCACAATCAGATTGCCCTGGGCCATGGCGTAGACGTTGCCGTCGGCACCTTTCAGCGGAGTCATGAGCAGCTGCCCGCCCCGCAGGCTGTCCGCATTGCCGATGGACGACACCGTGACGTCGATATTCTGGCCGGGTTTGGCGAACGCCGGCAGCTCGGCGGTGACCATCACCGCCGCCACGTTCTTGAGCTGCAGGCTCTGGTTCGGGGGAATGGTGATTCCCTGGGCGGCTAGCATCGCCTTGACACTCTGCACGGTGAACGGCGTCTGGCTGGTCTGGTCCCCAGTACCGTCCAGCCCCACCACCAGACCGTAACCGACCAGCTGGTTGGCGCGAACGCCGGCGACGGAGGCCAGATCCTTTACGCGCTCCGCCTGGGCGGCGGGCACCAGCGCCAGAAGTGCGATCAGCAGAACGAGATTGCGCAAACGCATTGGCCCATCCCCCTCAGAACGGCCACAGGACCGAGTTGAATATGCGCGAGAGCCAGCCCATGGTATTGCTGTCCGCCAGGGCGCCGCTGCCGGTGTAGCTGATCTGGGCGTTGGCGACCCGGGTGGAGGACACCGTGTTGTTGGGGCCGATGTCGTCGGGTCGCACCGTCCCGGTGATGGTCACGTACTCGTCGCCCTGGTTGAGAGTCAGCCGTTTCTGCCCCTGAATCACCAGATTGCCGTTGGGTGCCCGGCGTACGACCGTTGCCGTGAGCGTCCCCGACAGGGCGTTGCTCTGCGAGGTGGACCCGCCCCCCTCGAAATCCTGCTGGCTGTCGACGCCGAAGGAGAAGTCCGTGCCGTCGAAGGTGACCGGCCGGCCGGCAATGGTGGGCGTCGGCAGATCGTAGCTGTAGTCCTTGCCCATCTTGGTGTTGGCGTCGTTGCTGGCGTCGGTCTCCTCCTCGAGGATCACCGTGACGATGTCCCCTACCCGCCTCGCGGTGCGGTCCTCGTAGAGGCGCATGTCGTAGCCGGCCTGGTATATCGCCCCGTTCGTCGTCCGCGGCGGCGAATCCAGTTTGGGCTCCGGCAACGCCTGCGGCGGCTGGCGGGTGGGCGCGTTGGCGCACGCGCCGAGCAGCAGCGCCAGGGCAACGACGACGAACAGGTTCTGGGGTTTCATGGCGATCCTCCCGCCGTGACCGATTGCTACACGTTGTTGGTGATGAACTGCAGCATCTTGTCGGTGGCCGAGATGGCGCGGGTGTTCGTCTCGAAGCCGCGCTGGGTCTCGATCATGTTCACCAGCTCTTCGGCGATGTTCACGTTGGAGCTCTCCAGCGACCCCTGCTGCACCGGTCCGAGGCCGTTGAGCCCGGGCGTGCCGGTCTGGGGCGCACCGCTGGCGGCGGTCTCCACGAACAGGTTGTTGCCCACCGGCTCAAGGCCGGCCGGATTGATGAAATCCGCGAGTTGCACGGTGCCCACCTGGTTCGGCGTGGCGCTGCCGGGGAGCTTCACCGTCACGGTGCCGTCGCTGCCGATGGTGACCGACTCGGCGCCCTGCGGGATGTTGATGTTGGGCTGAACGGTATAGCCGTTCTTGGTGACCAGCTGCCCCTGATCGTCCACCTGGAACGAGCCGTCCCGGGTATACGCCACCGAGCCGTCCGGGCGCAGCACCTGGAAGAAGCCGCGGCCGTTGATGGCCATATCCAGTGAATTGCCGGTCTGCACCATGTTGCCCTGGGTGTGCTGTTTCTCGGTGGAGGCGACGCGAACGCCGGTGCCCACCATCAGCCCGGAGGGCATGCGGGTATTCTGCGAGGTCTGACCGCCGGACTGGCGCACGGTCTGGTAGACCAGGTCCTCGAACTTGGCGCGGTCCTTCTTGAAACCGGTGGTGTTTACGTTGGCCAGATTGTTGGCGACCACGGACATACGCGTCTGCTGCGCGTCGAGCCCCGTTTTTGCCACCCAGAGTGCCGGATTCATGGCGTTACCTCCGCGGTTCCCGTACTCGTTGATTCACTGCACTGAGTTCAGCAATTGCCGTGCCAACGTCAGCCGCTGGTACGCAGCAAACGCTGACTGTTCTCGTCGTTCTTGCGGGCGTTCTGCATCAGCTTCACCTGCGCCTCGTAGCGGCGCTGGTTGTCGATGAGCTGCACCAGCGCGTCCACGGTGTTGACGTTGCTGCCCTCCAGAGCACCGGAGGTGAGCTTCACCTGCGCGGACGCCGCCGCGTTGCCCCCGCCCCGGAGACGGAAAAGCCCGTCCTCGCCCTTCTGCAGGGTGTTCTGGGCCGGGTCCACCAGGCGGATGCGGTCCACCTGCACCATGGCGTTGGCCGGCTGCCCCACCGGCACGATGCTGATGGTGCCGTCACCGCCGACTTCGATCTTCTGCGCCGGTGGCACGGCGATAGGACCGTTGTTGCCCATCACCATGTGGCCGTCGCCGGTTTCCAGCAGCCCTCCGCTGGTGATTCGAAGATCGCCCCGGCGCGTATAGGCCTCGGTGCCGTCGGAGGCCTGCACGGTCAGCCAGCCGGAGCCGTTCACGGCCACGTCCAGTTCCCTGCCGGTCTCCATGATCTGGCCCTGGGTGAAATCGCTGCCCATGCGTGTCTCTTCGGAGTAAACGCGGCTGGGGTAGCCCGGTCCCTGAACCGGGCGGCTGAGTATGCTGTCCAGATCCGCCCGGAAACCCGGCGTCTGGGCATTGGCCAGGTTGTTGCTGGTGTTCTGCTGCGCTTCCAGGGCGTGCTTGGCCCCGGTCATCGCCAGGTAGACCATGCGATCCATGACGGCACCTCTGCTCGGCTAGAGGCCGGGGGCGCCTCGGCGCCCCTCGGCGGTTACCGGAGATTCAGGATTTCCTGGGTGATGGAGTTCTGGGTGGAGATCATCTGCGAGTTCGCCTGGTAATTGCGCTGCGCGGTGATCATCTGCACCAGCTGCTCTGTGAGGTTGACGTTGGACTGCTCCAGGGCCCCGCTCTGTATCGCACCCAGGCCGGAGGACTCCGGCGCCGCGGTTACCGGTGCGCCGGACTGGAAGGTTTCCACCCAGTTCGTATCACCGACCTGCTGCAGGTTGCCGGGGCTGGGAAAGCGGCTAAGCGCAATCTGCCCCAGCAGCTGGGACTGGCCGTTGGTGAAGCGGGCGACGATGCGACCATCACTCTCCACGCCGAGGCTGGAGAACTGACCCGCTCCGAAGCCGTCCTGGTCCACGGACTTGACGTCGAAGTCGGCGCCGTACTGAGTGAGCGTGGTGTAGTCCATGGCGATGGTGGACGTGCCCGCCCCGCCGTAGTTGAAGTTGAAGCTTGTCGGCCCGCCCGTGCTGGCGAAGTTGCCGTTGGAATCGAAATTCACGGTGGTCGGACCCTGAGGGCCGCTGCCGTCACTGCCGTCCGTGTAGACTTCCCACTGATTGTCGGTGACCTTGCGGAAGTACATGGTGGCCAGGTGGTCGTTGCCCTGGCCGTCGTACACCGTCGTGGACGTAGAGAAGTTGTAGCTGTCCGGATCGGTGGCATCGAAGGCATTGGCAGGCGGCGTCGCCCCGGCATCCAGGTTCGCGGTGAGGTCCACACCGGTGGTGGCCTGCGGCGATACGTTGCCCACATTCACCTGCAGCTCACCGAGCGCGCCGCCCACAGAGCCGGACGCTGTGGCCAGGTAGCCGGTGAGGCGGCGGCCACCGGCGTCGACAATGTAGCCGTCCCGGTCCAGCTCGAAGGCTCCATTGCGCGTAAAGCTGACGGCGCCGTTGTCGCTCATGCGGAAGAAGCCGGTGCCGTTCACGCCCAGATCCAGGGTGTTCCCGGTGAAGTCGAACTGCCCCTGCGTGAACTGCTGGGAGACTTTCGACAGGCGCACGCCGGCGCCGATGGCATTCTGCGAGACGCCCAGATTGCTGGAGGCGAAGATGTCGGCGAACTCGGCGCGGGAATACTTGAATCCCGCGGTACCGGAGTTGGCGATGTTGTTGCCCGTGACGTCGAGATCCGAGGCGGCGGCGTTCAGGCCGGTCAATGCGGTTTCAAATGACATTTTCTAATCCTCCAAGCTCACTTGACCTGGCGTACGGCGGCCAGATTCAGCTCGCCGAGACCTTTGAGATGTAACGTCGGGCTCTTTCCGGAGCGGGACATGGAAACGCTCTGTACCTCGGCGTTGGCCAGGGTCTGCAGGGACATTGGCTCACCGTTGATGCTGGTCTGCGCGCTCAGGTGATAGCGTCCAGCCGGCATCGGGGTGCCGTCGGCGAGTTTCCCGTCCCAGGTGAACGGCAGATCGCCGGCGGGCTGCTGCCCGAGCTTCATGCTTCGCACCACCTGCCCCGCATCGTCCGTAATGCTCACTGTCAGGTTTTCGACGCTTGACGGGATGCGCACGGTCCCCGCCAATTCTCCGTCGCTCGGCAGGTAGCCCTGATCCGAGTCCACCAACACGTCCCGCCCGACGAGCGATGCCGCTCGGAGCGACTCGCTGGTCTGCATGTCCTGCTGGAATTCCTTGAACGACCCCTGAAGCTCGTTCATTCCCGAGGCGGTCGTGAACTGAGCGATCTGCGACATGAACTGGGCGCTGTCCGTGGGGTTCATGGGGTCCTGATTCTTGAGCTGGGTGATCATCATCTTCAGGAAGTCTTCCTGACCCACCTCGCTGCTTGGCTTGGACGGACTGTCCTTGCCGCCTATGCCGTTAGCGCCGATTCCTGATATATCCACCATCGTTTCCCTCCCCCGATCAACGGCCCAGCCGCAGGGTCTGCAGCATGAGTTGCTTGGAGGTATTCATGACCTCGACGTTGTTCTGGTACGAGCGCGACGCCGAGATCATGTTCACCATCTCTTCAACGGTATTGACGTTGGAGCGGTACACGTAGCCGTTCCCGTCGGCCTGCGGGTTGTTGGGCTGGTACAGTGGCTGTACCGGCGCATCGCTCTGCACCACGCCACGCACCTCCACCTGCGCCGTCGGCTGCTGACCGTTCGCCGCCTTGAGCGCCGCAGCGAAAACCGGTTGACGGGAGCGGTAGGCCGTATCCGGGCTGCCGGAGACGGTCTCCGCGTTTGCCAGGTTGCTGGCCGTGAGGTTCAGCCGCAGCGACTGAGCGGACATCGCCGAGCCCGCGGTGTCGAATACATTGAAAAGCGACATGGCTATTCACCCTTTAT
>JASFMS010000135.1:0-5893 GCA_050117435.1 Ectothiorhodospiraceae bacterium
TGGCCGGGCAGAGGGCGGGGGAACTGTCCCATGGTCAGCGCCGGCAGCTGGAGATCGCCATGGCATTGGCCACGGAGCCACGACTGCTGCTTCTGGACGAACCCATGGCCGGTCTGGGGGATGCCGAAAGCCGTGACGTCGTCGCCCTTCTCGAGTCCTTGCGCAAGCGGTGCAGCATTCTGCTGGTGGAACACGATATGGAGGTTGTCTTTCGCCTCGCGGATACCGTGACCGTGCTCGTCAACGGTGCGGCGATAGCGAGCGGCCCGCCCGGAGTCATACGGGAAGACGCCGGCGTTCGGTCCGCGTACCTGGAGGAAGGAGCCTGATCCGTGCTGACCCTGCGTGGCGTTGAATCGGCCTATGGCACCACGCCGGTGCTCTTCGGTGTGGACCTGGATGTCGGTGAAGGGGAGGTGGTGGGGCTTCTCGGTCGCAACGGCATGGGAAAGACCACCACCGTGCGGGCGATCATGGGTCTGACGCCGGCCCGTGCCGGAGAGATACGGTTCCGGAATCACCCGATCGCCCATCTGCCGCCGCACCGCGTGGCACGCTGCGGTATCGGGCTCGTTCCCGAGGGGCGTCAGATTTTTCCGAACCTCACGGTGGGAGAGAATCTGGCGGCCGCCGCCCGCGGCACCGGGTGGACGGAGGAGCGCGTCCATGAACTTTTCCCGCCTCTGAGAGAGCGCCGTCACCAGCCCGGAAACATCCTGTCCGGCGGCGAGCAGCAGATGCTCGCCATCGGCCGTGCCCTGATGACCAACCCGAGGCTTCTGATTCTGGACGAGGCTACCGAAGGCCTGGCTCCGGCGGTTCGCCGTGACATCTGGCAGTGTCTCCGCGCCCTGCGCGAGGCGGGACAGTCCCTTCTGGTCATCGACAGCAACCTCGCAGCCATGACAGCGTTGTGCGACAGGCACTACATTGTGGAGAAGGGCCGGACGGTGTGGACGGGAACGTCCGCGGCACTGGAGGCGGGAGATGAGGTGAAACGGCGGTATCTTGGGGTTGGGTGAGGTTTTGTTAATCGGTTAGTCGGTTAGTCGGGTCGGTCGTCGGAGTTTTTATAAATCGCTTGATAGGGCGGCGAGCTGAGCCAACCGTTGCAAAACGGACTAACGGACTAACGGACTAACGGACTAACGGACTAACGGACTAACGGACTAACGGATTAAGCTGTCGCCCAATTAACCAATTAACCAATTAACCAATTAACCAATTAACCAATTAACCAATTAACCAAAAAAATCCATGTCCTGGAAACTCTATACGCCGGAACAACTGGAAACCCAGTACAACCCGCGGGCTACCGTGACGGACTTCGCCCGTTACTTCGAGCGGTTTGTTTCGCTTTCGGAGGACACCCGGCGCGAGCTGCATCACGATCTTGACATTCGCTACGGCGACGGTCCGAAAGAGACGCTGGATGTTTTTCCGGCGGCGGACCCGGATGCGCCGATTCACCTGTTTTTTCACGGTGGGTACTGGCGCAGCCAGGACAAGAAGGATTACGCGTTTGTCGCCCGAAATCTAGTGCCGGCCGGGGTGACGGTGGTCGTGGCGAATTACGATCTCTGTCCAGAGGTAAGGGTTTCCGATATTGTTCGCCAGGCGATTGACTGTACGCGTTATGTTGCCCTGAACGGCCGTGAACTCGGCGGGGATCCGGCGCGTCTGACGATTTCCGGACATTCGGCCGGCGGGCAGTTGGTGGCGAAGCTGGTGGGTTTCGACTGGGAGAGCATCGGCATGTCGAACCCGATCCGTTCCGCGGTGTCGGTATCGGGAGTCTTCGAGCTGGAGCCGCTGCTGCATACATCGATCAACGCCGAAGTACACATGGACGGTCCGGAAGCGAGAGCGAATTCACCGCTGTTGGAACCGGCGCCGGATCCCACGTCCATCTGGCTCCTGGTGGGCGGCGACGAGCCATCCGAATTCCATCGCCAGAGCGACGACTACGGCGCGATGTGCCGAGAGGCGGGGTCGACGGTCCGTATCGATCATATCGATGGCGCCAACCATTTCTCCGTGCTCTCGGACCTCTACGTGGACCGGCCGGAGTTGATGACGCGCCTGCGGGAATGGATCAACGCTCCACTAAAGGGAGGACTATGAGCGGCGGAAGGACGCTCGACAGGGAAACGGCGAGACGATTCTATGACCGCGTCGGCGCCAAGCAGGACAGTCAGGGGTTCTATGAACAGCCGGCGCTCGACCGCCTGATCGCGCACGCGGACTTCGAGCATGCGCACTCGGTGGGGGAATTCGGCTGTGGTACCGGCCGGTTCGCGTCCGAATTGCTGCAGCACAGGTTGCCGGCGGACGCCCGCTACTGGGGTGTGGATCTGAGCCCGCGGATGGTGGACATTGCAGCGCGGCGGGTTGAGCCGTTCGGCGACCGCGCCACCGTCGAGAGAACCGAGGGGGAGCCGCGTCTGCCCCAGCCCGACGGATGGGGTGACAGGGTCGTCTCCACCTATGTTCTGGATCTGCTTTCCGACGAGGATATCCGGATCGTCCTCGGCGAAGCCCACCGCGTTCTCAGGCCGGGCGGCATGCTGTGCGTCGTGGGTATCACACCGGGAGAGGCCGGCTTGTCGCGCCTGCTCATGAACCTCTGGCAGCGCATTCACGCGCTCAAACCCATTCTCGTGGGCGGCTGTCGGCCGCTTCGGGTGGCCGACTATCTTGATCAACAGCAATGGCAACCCCTCCATCACAGCGTGGTGACAGCCTGGGGGGTCAGCTCCGAGGTGACCGTTGCCCGCCGCAACGACGCCTGACCGGAACCGCGCTGTCCGGAATACCGGTTTTCCTACACTCTCGGTGAGAGCGGAAGAAGGAGAACCCGATGTCGACGGAACTGGGCTATCTGACGGCGGTGTGCGTGTTCACCGCGCTGATGTGGATTCCCTACATCCTCAACATGATCGGCGTTCGCGGTCTCAACGACGCGGTGGGCTATCCGGAGAATCCGGCGCCGCTTGCGCCGTGGGCCGCGCGAATGAAAGCGGCGCACGCCAATGCCGTGGAGAATCTGATCGTGTTCGCGCCCCTGGTGTTGCTTACGCACGCGGTGGGGGTTAGCAACGGCGCCACGGCGGCCGCCTGCGTCATCTACTTCTGGGCTCGCGTGGTCCACTTCGTGGTGTACACGTTTCGCATTCCGTGGCTGAGGACATTGGCCTTCTTTGTCGGTTTTCTCTGCCAGATGGTGTTGGCGTGGCAGGTGGCGGTGGCGTAGCGGCGTGCACCGCGTTAGCACGGAGTACGCAACGCCCCCGCAAGGGGGCGTTGCGTTTTTCCGCGGCCGGTCAGTTCGTCAGAAGCAGCAGGCCGGGCTCGGCCGGATCGCCGTCCACGCCGTCTGCCTGTCTCGCGATGGCGGTGATCACGTCGCCGCCGGAGAGTGTCACCCCGGTTGCGTCGATGACGACAGTGTTGCTCGCCTGATCGAGAACCCGGATGTCGTAGTCGCCGGGGTCGAGAGCCAGGTAGTCGGTGATGGTACGGAAATCCAGGTCTGCAACCGCGGGATTGCCGGCGCTGCCGCCGGTGATGTCCGCGACGCTTACATCACCGGCGGGGGTGACGTAGACGTCCACCGTTCCCACGTCCGGCGCTCCATGAACGACCTTCACGCTCGCCTGGGTGGCGATGGCGCGATTGGCGTCCGTCGTGGGGCTAAGATCGAAGGCGGTATCGCCGGAGCCGCTGACCTTGCCCAGGGCCAGGACGCTGTACTCCATCCCGGCTGCGAGATCCGCCGCCACCGGCGTGCTGAACACCGCGGTCCCTGAGCCGGCCGGGGCGTTCACGTTGAGTTCGTGGCTTCCGGCGTCCAGACCGATGTAGCTCTGGTCGCCACTGCCCGGATCGGTGGCGGCTACGTCCAGGTAGTCAAGGGACGATACCGCGACGCTGCCGTCTACGACGACGTCAACGGCACCCGCGTCGGGTGCGACATGGGCGACCTTGACGCCTGCCTGCGTGTCCGTGTCCAGAAGTTCGACGACGGAAGAGTCCGTCACCGCCAGCAGCTTGATCGGGGCGGCGTCCTGCGTCGTCTGATTGACCGTGTCCACAGCCAGCAAGGCGACCCGAGTGCCGGCGAAGGGGCTGAGGTCAACGTTTCCGGAGTCATAGAGAACGGTGGAAGTGCCCGGTGCCGTGACCTGGATCTGATAGTTCCCCGCGGGGAGAGGGCCCACGGCCGCGCTCGCGTCCACCACGTCCTTGTAGTCGAAGGTGAAGGTTGGAGAGACGGTGTCGACGTCGGTTCCCGGTGCGGTGACATAGACGTCCACCGAGCCTGCCTCCGGCGACGCGTGCAGAACGCTTAGCGACACCTGGCTCGCGGTCGGGTCGACGGACGGGTCCGGTAGGACCACTGCCTCCAGTGCGGCGGCGTCATCCGAGTCCACCGTTCCCACGGCAACCACGGTGGTGCGGCTGTCCTCCTCGACCTTAACACCCGGCACGGAAATGACCGTGGAATTGCCCGTTGGCGTTATTGCCTCCACATCGACGTCGTAGGTGCGGGCGTCGATCCGATTGAAACCGGAGCTCTCCGCATAATCAAGATTCGTGACAGGGGTCTCCGTCCTGTTGGAGGCGGTGTCCGTGAGATTGATATTGACCTCGGGCGCATCCGCCGATGCATGAATGACACGTATCTCGCCGGTGGGGTCGTTGTCGTCATCACTACCGCAGGCCGTGAGCCCAACGGTGGCTATAAGCAGTAACGGGAACCACAACTTGAATCGCATCTTCCTCATCTCCCTGTTGAGGATGACAGGCGCCGGGCCGTCGCAGGCACCTCTTGAAAAAGAAGTGTACAAGAAAACTATACAAACGCGAGCAGTTTTTCGCGTATTCAGATCACGTGGGGGTCCCGAACGGCAGTCACCCGAGTGTCTAGCCGTCCAGTCGCGGCGGGTAAATGGGACTTTGGTCCAACGGTGCCGAGGGTTCCGAAGTCTCGCGTCGCGGCATGAAGGGACGTGCGATCACCCCGGAGAGAGGTCCGGTGGACGGACAGATGCAGGAATGACAGGTGGTGTGCCAGTGTTCAGGTGACGGAGCGGCTTCGCGCGGCAGCGGCCCAGAAACCGGCACACATGATCAGGGCTGTGAGGAGCATGGCGGAGAGAACGGCGTCGTAGGACCCGTAGAGTTGCCACAGACCCGCGGCCGCCGCCGGCGCCGCCGCCTTGGCGAGCAGTGAAGGCGCAGTCAGAGCGCCGTTGAGGGTTCCGTAGGCGTTGCCGCTGATCATATCCGGAACGGCCAGGCCACGGACGATGGTCATTATGCCGTTGGCGACTCCGTAGAGGACGGCGATGCAGGCGGCGAGTGCGAAGCCGGGTGCCGGCGCCAGTCGCAGGATGACAATGACGACCGGAAACGCGACCACCACCAGCGACCCAATCAACCGGGATGAGGCCCGCGGTGCAACGGCGAGCACGACGATCCGTCCGGCCACCTGGGACGGTCCGATCAGCGCAAGGGCGGTCACCACCGAGGCCGTTGGGAGCCCGCGTTCCAGGAGCAGTGGATAGAGGTGAAAGGTGAGGGCGGAGAACACGCCCGTATAAGCGATGAGTGCCAGGGCAAGCGCCCAGAAAACCGACGACCGCAGGGCCTGGCGCAGTGGTCCGGTCGACGCGACTGTCCGCTGTTCCGGTGTCGGTGCCCGGTTGCTGATCGCGTCCCGGCTCGGGTCTACGAGCCACAGGTGCAACGGCAGACAGATCAACAGGTTGACGCTGCCGAGCACGCCGAGGGCTCCGCGCCAGCCGAGGTTGTCGAGAAGCATTTGGGTGAGGGGAATGAAAACGGCGCTTGCGAATCCGCCCCAGAGCGTCAGCGCGGCGATGCTACG
>JASFMS010000136.1:0-5878 GCA_050117435.1 Ectothiorhodospiraceae bacterium
CCAGCGCATCCACCGTGGTATGCCGCGGCCCAGGCCGCGCCGACTGGCCGCCTCGGTGAGCGTGCCTTCGGGGCAGAATACGCCGCACCACACCCGGCCCACCAGCACCATGCTGAGGATGACGAAGGGCCACCAGATGCCCCAGAACACGAACTGGGCGAAAACCGTGAGGTCGTCGAGGATGCCGGCGGCGTCCGGCGGCAGGGGAAGCAGGGCCGGTATTACGAGCAGCACCACGTAGGCGCCCACCACCGCCCACTGGACGGCCTGGATCGCCGTGCGGTGCACGCGCATCCAGTCGCCCAGACGGGCCAGCCGTCCCCGGTGTCCCGGGGTGATGGCCGGAAACGCGGCGGTCGGTGTCGCCATTCAGCGGTCCTCGTTATTACCTCTTCTTAGCGCGCCGTGATCGTACCCTTGGCGTCCGGCAGATGGAACTCGTCGTAGTACTCGTACTCGCCGGGCTTCAGGGCGTGAACCACCACGAAAGACGTGACCCCGGGGGCCAGCACCTTTTCCACCCGCAGGTCGGTGCTTTCGAACTCCGCCGGCGTGCTGCCGGTGTTCGCCACCGTCAGTTTGAAGCGCTCGCCGGCTTTAACCTTGACGTTGGCCGGGTCGAGCTTGCCGTCCTTGAGCTCCACCCTGTAGGTGGGCAGGTCGGCGGCCCAGGCAGCGGGGATCAGGAGCGCGGCAAGAAGAAATGCTGAAATGGCGGTTTTCATGATCTGTTCTCTCCGGATTGTCGGCGATCGGCGCGGATCGGGTGGGCGGCTCAGTAGCCGCCCTTCTTGCCGACGCCCGCATAGACGAAGTCGTATTCCACGGTAAACGGCTTGAACCACGGCGCCACGCCGGTGTCGTCGTCCACGTGGCGCATGAACATCGGCGCCGTTACGCCCTCCGGCGCGCTTCCGGGCGGGTAGATGGTGTACTCGAGGTGGTATTTGCCCGGGCCCTGCATGGCGACATTGGCACCGTAGTGAGGCCCGTCGCTGGCGACCATGGGGTGGAATACGCCATCCACGGTCTCGCCGCCGTCCTTTTTCAGGCTGTAGGCGATGGTCAGGTAGGGCATCCAGGCGCCCACGGCGAAGCCGTTCGGGTTGTCCTCCACGGCGTGGATGTCCGCCTCCAGGTGAACGTCCGCCTTGCTCGCGGGAACCGATCCGGCGGGTTCCATGATTACCGGCTGCAGGTAGACGGCCGCGATTTCCATCCCGTGCTTGATGGTGGGCTTGCCCGCCGGGTACTCCAGTGCCGAGGCGCTCAGCGGCAGCAGGGCGGCCGAGGCGAGTGCGGCGGCGGTCTTGAGCTTCATGACGTCGCTCCTTCGGATACTTGTTATGGGGTGCAATTGCGCTTACGGATGGAAATGATAATGGGTCGTATTACGATTGACAAGGAGGGTGGTGAGGACTGCGTGCTGGGCAATGAGGACTGAGTTGCAGGTGCCGAATGTCCCGACTGCCCGGCGGCATAGGGAAGTAGGGTGCGCCGTGCGCACCGATCCTACGGTTTGGGGGGAACCAACGCCGCCGGTGCGCGCGGCGCACCCTACGCGCTGTGTTGGTTCGGTAGCGGAGAACTGTGCCCGTGTGGCCGCTCAAAGGCGTAGGCCGGAAAACGGGCCGCAAGGTCCGTTTCCGGCGTCCCGCCTGGCGGCAGAGCCGAGCCCGCCCGGATGCCGGGAACGCTGTGCCTATCCCGGCCTACAACTCCTCTGGGCCGTTGAAGCGGACAGGGAGATTCGCGGCGAGGCGCCGCTCCCGCAATCCCCGGGGCCGTGTAGCCGCGACTCAGTCCTCATTGCCCGGCACTCGGTCCTCTCCTCAATTCCCCTCCAACAACCGGTTCACGTCCTCGCGGATCGCGCCCATGGCGGTGGCGTAGGAGATGCGGGGATATTCCCGGGTGCCGTTGACGAGCAGGGCCAGGGCGCCCCAGCCGTTGTCGCGGGTGCGGAAGTAGCCGGCGACGCCGTAGACCGACACCGGCTCGTTCAGGGATCCGGATTTCACGGCGATGCGCGTCATCCAGCCCGGCCGGCCGCCGTTGAGGATTCCCAGGGGAGAGAAGCGGGGTACGCTGAGGGCGCCGAGGAAGGCGGGGAAGAGGTCCGAGCGGCGGTAGAGACCGTCAAGCAGGTCGATGATGTCCGCGGCGCAGAGGGCGTTTTCCGGCGTGAGGCCGCTGCCGCTGTGCAGTGTGGGCGGGAGGTTCGCCGATCGTGTCAGCAGTTCGGGCGCGAGATGCGAGGACAGCTCCAGAACCCGTCGGCCCGCCGCCGGCAGCGTCAGGGGCCGCGCAACCTCCGGGTCCTCGGCGAGCAGATCCAGCGCCAGAACGTCCGCCATGTAGTTGTTGCTGTAGGTGAGCATCCGGTCGACGAGCTCCGAGAGCGGGATACTGTTGACCGATGCCAGCACGTGCAGTCCCGCTGGCGGAGGGCTCGTGGCCACTGCCGTGCCGCCGGAGACCCGGATACCGGTGAGCGCCAGAATCCGGCGCAGGACCGCGGCGGTCTGCCGGGCGGGGTGAGACGTGGCGCGATAGAAGTGACGTGCCTCGCTGTCGCCCGCAATGCGGCCCGCCACATTGAGGCGGTCGCCGTGGGCGTCGCTGCTTCGGGTTACCGAGAGGCGGCTGGATTCGTTCTGCGCCACGGTTCTGACCCGGGCGCGGACATTCACGGCGGGAAGGTCCAGGGGGCATAGCTCCACCCGAGCTGCCGAGCCCGGCGCCGCACCCGGCCTGACCGCGACGCACCAGGCGGCGTAGTTGACCCCGGCGGCGGAGAGCGGGGCGTCGTAGGCGTTGCGTGACTGCGTGCGGGCGTCGCAGCGGTCCTCCGTAGCGCAGGGCACGGCGCCGAAAAGCGACTCGTTGACGACCAGGCGGCCTTCCACCCGGGTGATGCCCTTGCTTCGCAGCTTCCCCGCCAGGGTCCACAGGCTCTCGGTGGACAGGGCCGGATCGCCGCCGCCCAGAAGAATCAGGTCTCCCGCCAGTGTGTGGCCGTTGGCGGCGGTTTGGCTCAATACGCGGGTAGTGAAGGTCTTCTGCGGGCCCCAGGTGTCGAAGGCGGCGGCGGCGGTGAAAAGCTTGGTCAAGGACGCGGGAATGGCCCGCTGGCGCGGGTGCAACCGCCAGAGTTCGGTGCCGTTGCTCAGGTCGACGGCCATGGCGGTGACGACGGCGCCACGCGCGGCCAGCTCCCGAAGCGCGGGAAACGCGCTGGGGGCCGCGTTGGCGACGGCGGCCAGCGCCGTCAGGGTGGCGAGCGCGGCACCAAGAACCGCTCGGCGCCTGCCGATTCCCGGAACCCTGCGGGTCCGGGACGTCGAATCAGGGCGTGTCGCTCCCGGCGCGGGCGATCTGCTGCTCTCCGGCGTCGTTCTGCGCTTCATGGTCGAGGCCGAGGGAGGCCAGTGCCGTTGGCGTGGAATAGCGATCGGGGTCCTCCAGCGCCGCGGTCAGCGGCGCGATGCTCGCCCGGAACTGGGCACGCTGTTGTTTCGGAACTGGAGTGCCGTCCGGCAACGCCACGTGAAGCGGGTCCTTGGGCTTGCCGTCGACACGAATCTCGAAGTGGAGGTGCGGTCCCGTCGCCTCGCCGGATTCCCCGACGTAGCCGATTACCTGTCCCTGATGCACGCGGGAGCCCACGTGAATGCCCTTGGCGAACCGGCGCAGGTGCGCGTAGCGCGTTGAGTAGGGGCCGAAGTGCTTGATGGTAACCAGCCGTCCGTACCCGGGCCCGCGAACCATTCGCCGGATGGTCCCGTCGCCCGCCGCCTTGATGGGTGTGCCGATGTCCGCCGCCAGGTCCACGCCGTAGTGCGGTCGCCAGACGTGCAACAGCGGGTGCCAGCGGCGCAGCGAGAACGGTGAGCTTACCCGCGAGTAGCGGACCGGCGTTCGCAGCAGCGACGGCTTCAGTGAGTGGCCGTCGGTGTCGAAGTAGCGGGCGTCCTCGCCCTCGCCGAACCGGTAGGCGCGCAGGGTTCTGCCTCGATTGTCCAGCTCGGCGGCGCGAAGCACGCCCACACCCACGGGCTCGCCGTTGCGGAAGAGCTTGTCATAGACAACCACGAAACGCGCTCCGGCCCGCAGATCCCGGCTGAAGTTCAGCTTCCAGCGAAAGATCCGGGCGAAGCGGGCGACAATCTCGCCTTCCACGCCCGCCCCGCGCATGGCGCCGGTGAGGGTGGAGTGTACCGTGCCGCTGGCAATCACCGTGCGCCGGGTCGGCTCCAGGTGCCGCGTGTGCACCGCGAGGCCGTCGTCCTTCGCCTCCACCACCAGCGTGTCCAGAGGGCCCGTGGCGTAGCGCAGTCCGGCGAAGCTGCCGTCGTGGCTTGCTCTCAGCTCGACGCTGTCCCCCGGTCTGAGGCGCGACAGGGCCTGTGTCTGTTTGCCCAGGGCCAGTACGCGCTGCAGCGCCGCAGGGGTGAAGCCGGCGCGATGAAACAGCGCGGAAAGGGAGTCACCGGACTTGACGGTATAGCGCTTCCAGGGAAGTGGCTGGGGTTCCGTGGCGGCGTTGGCGGCCGGATGGTCGTGCAGTACAACCGGCTCCCAGAGTGCCGGGGGCGGGTCGGCGATCATCGCGGACTCCGGAGCCTCGTCGCCCACATTCGCCTCCACCGGGCCGGAGTGGAGCACCCAGTGTGCCACCGCGCCGGCGGCCAGCAGGGCGGCCAACAGCCATGTGAGCCTCGGTATTGCAAAGCGCGATGCGGTGATCGCCGTTCGATTGCCGTTATTGTCGTTTTCGGCGCTCGCCGCCTCGAACGTCATCAAGCCTTCCCCAAACGAAATCTGTGCGTGCCTGCGATGGCCCGCAATCTTCCCCTATCGCTGCGCCTCGATCAATTCCGCCTCATCGATGGCGTGGACCAGGTCACGGCGCCGCTCTTCGGTGACGAAGGCCGCCTCGGCGGCGTTGCGGCAGAGCTGGCGCAGGCGCTCCGGCCCCAGATCGAAAGCCGCCTCCACGGCGCGGAAGTTGTCCGACATGTAGCCGCCGAAGTATGCCGGATCGTCGGAGTTGATCGTGACGCACAGTCCGGCGTCCATGAGCTGCACCAGGTTGTGCTGGCTCATGTCACTGAATACGCGCAGCTTCACGTTGGACAGTGGACAGACGGTGAGCGGCACGCGGCGATCCCGCAGGTAGGCCACCAGTCGTGGATCCTCGGTGCAGCGCACCCCGTGGTCGACGCGGCGGACGTTGAGCTTCTCCAGCGCCTGCCAGATGTATTCCGCCGGTCCCTCCTCGCCGGCGTGGGCCACGCTCAGCAGCCCCGCCTCGCGGGCGCGGGCGAAAACCCGTTCGAACTTCTCCGGCGGGTGCCCCCGTTCGGCGGAGTCCAGGCCCACGCCTATGAGCTTTTCACGATACGGCATGGCCGCGTCCAGTGTCCGGAAGGCATCCTCCTCGGAAAGGTCGCGCAGAAAGCAGAGAATGAGCTCACTGGTGATGTCGTGGTTGCGCCGGCCCTCGGCCAGCGCCTCCGTGATCCCCTCGATCACCGCCGCGAGCGGAACCCCCCGCTGGGTATGAGTCTGCGGATCGAAGAAGATCTCGGTGTGCAGGACGTTGTCCTGCCGGCAGCGCTCCAGGTAGGCACGGGTGAGGTCGTGGAAATCCTCGGCGGTCTGCAGCACCCGGGCGCCGTGGTAGTAGAGGTCGAGAAACGACTGCAGATCCTGGAAATCGTAGGCCGCGCGCACGGTCTCCACGTCGGCGTAGGGCAGCTCCACCCCGTTGCGCTCGGCCAGGGTGAACATCAGCTCCGGCTCCAGCGTGCCCTCGATATGCAGGTGCAGCTCCACCTTGGGAAGGGTATCGATGAACTGTTCCATGGCTTAC
>JASFMS010000137.1:0-5836 GCA_050117435.1 Ectothiorhodospiraceae bacterium
TTCTCTGCCGTGGCTCCATGATGGCAACCCGTAGGATGGGTAGAGCGCAGCGATACCCATCATTGGACCCGAACGCAGCGTCAGGCGCACGAGATGGTTGACAGTCACCAGAACGACGCCATCCTGCCTCAGTCCTCAGTCCTCAGTCCTCAGTCCTCAGTCCTCAGTCCTCAGTCCTCAGTCCTCAGTCCTCAGTCCTCAGTCCTCAGTCCTCTTCGCCCCTCCGCCTCATCCGCGTCGAACAGCTCCCTCAGCTCCTCGGCGGCTTCCTTGGCCGACTTGATCAGGGCCTCGGGGTCGCGGCGGAGGGCGTACTGCCGTTGCAGGGTTCGGTGGTCGTGTTCGTCGAAGAGGCGTGCCGCTGCCGCTGCGTCCGCTGCCTCGAGGCCGAGGCAGGAGAGAGCCGATTCCCCCAGTTTCAGACTGGAGTAGAAGGTCTCCCGGACCACCTTTTCCGCACCCAGCTCCATCAGGCGGTGGGCGTGCTGGCGGTTGCGGGCGCGAGCGAGAAGCCGCACCCGGGGGAAGTGGCGTTTCACGGTCTCGGCGACGCGCACGGAGGTATCCGGGTCGTCCACGGTCAGCAGGAACAGGCGCGCCTTGTCCACCCGGGCGGCTCGCAGCAGGTCCAGCCGCGCGGCATCGCCGTAGTGAATCCTGTTGCCGTAGCGGCGCACGAAGTCCACCTGAGCGGGGCTGGCCTCCAGTGCCGTGAAAGGGATGCCCTGGGCCCGCAGCAGGCGGCCGACGATCTGTCCGAAGCGGCCGAAACCGGCGATCACCACCTGATGTTCCGTATCCTCCACCGTATCGAAGGGGCGCTCTTCGCGGGGGCGGCGGGCCGCCGCGATGCGGTCCTGAGCCAGTACCACCGCCGGCGTCAGGGCCATGGACAGGGTTACCGCCACCACGAGCAGCTCGGAGAGTTCCGGAGTCAGCAGGCCCCGGTGGCTGGCCGCGCCGAAGAGCACGAATGCGAATTCGCCGCCCTGGGCCAGGGCCGCCGCCAGTGGCGCGCGCGCTGACGCACGGATTCTGAGTGCCGCCGCTGCCACCAGCGCCAGTGTGAACTTGCCGGCGATCAACCCCGCCGTGACAGCGACAACGGTGAAAGGCCTCTCGGCGACGATGCCAAGATTCGCCGCCATGCCGACGCCCATGAAGAACAGGCCCAGAAGCAGCCCCTTGAACGGCTCGATATCCGCTTCCAACTGGTGACGGTACTCCGAGTCCGCTACCAGCACGCCTGCCAGGAAGGCGCCCAGTGCCATGGACAGACCCGCCCACTGGAACAGCATGGCGGCGCCGAGAACCAGCAGGAGTGCCGCTGCGGTGAACACCTCGTGAATATCGGCCGCGGCGACCAGGCGAAGAACCGGTCGCAGCAGGTAGCGCCCACCGGCCAGAAAACCGATCACGATGGCGACCACCCGGGCCGCCTGCACGAGGGCGTCGCCGCCCGCCACGTCCGTCGTCGGCGCCAGCAGGGGCAGAACCGCCAGCATGGGTATCACGGCCAGATCCTGAAACAGCAGCACGCCGAAGGCGGCCCGGCCATGCTGGCTGCCCAGCTGTTTACGCTCGGCCAGGAGCTGCAGCACGAATGCGGTTGACGAGAGCGACAGGCCGAACCCGACGATCCAGGCACCCGGCATGGGTACACCCAGGCTCCAGGCGATGGCGGTAAACACCGCGCCGGTGGCGAGAACCTGGGTGAGGCCGAGACCGAATATCGCCCGCCGCAGCACCCAGAGGCGCGCCGGCTGCAGCTCCAGGCCGATGATGAACAGCAGGAAGACCACGCCCACCTCGGCAAAGTGCAGGATGGAGTCCACGTCGCCGGCGATCCCAAGTCCCCACGGGCCCAGAACCACGCCGGCGGCGAGGTAGCCGAGAATCGCCCCGAACCCAAGCTTCCGCAACAGTGGAACCGCAATCACGGCGGCGGCAAGGAAGAGCGCGATTTCGTTCAGAAGCGGCATGGCGTGTTCCCGAGTGATTTTTAGCGGTGTAGGCCGGAATTGCCCGGATTGTAGCCGAGGAGCACTTGGCGGCAGTCACGCGCATCGCCGCTCCCGCGGGACTTGCGCCAGATCAATCGATGCCCGCCACGGAGCCGTCACAATCACCGGAATTCCGAGGGTCATACGGGAGGTCGGGCATTGGCATCTGTTTCCCTGGCGCTGACCGGCAGCGGTGGCAGCGGCGTGATGACGGCGGGGCGCATTCTCTTCGAGGCCGCCGCCGAGGCCGGTTGGTACGCGCTCATGGGCAAGTCCTTCGGTCCCCAGATCCGGGGCGGTGAAGCTGCTGCGCTTTTGCGGTTCGCCGACCACCCCGTGCAGAATCCCGATGACGCGTATGACGTGCTGGTGGCGCTGGACTGGGCCAACATCCTGCGTTTCGCCAGCGAGATACCGTTGGGCGCGGACAGTGTGGTGCTGGCGGATCCGGATCAGGGCGACGTGCCGGATGTGATTGCGGGGGTGGACCCCCTGGTGCGGAACGTGTCGTTCGGCGCCATCGCCAAGGGGCAGAAGGGCGGCCGTGCAAATATGGTGGCCGTGGGCGCCGTGGCCCGCGCCATCGGGCTCCCGGACAGGACGATGGTTGATTGTGTGCGCCGGATTCTGGGAGGCAAGGGTGCGCAGCTCGTGGACGTGGCCCTGGCATCCATGGAGGCGGGGCAGGCGCTCGCGCCGGAGCTCAACGGTTTGCCCCGCCTGGGCGAGCCGCCACACAACGCCAACACCCGCTGGCGCATCAGCGGCAACGAGGCGACGGGGCTGGGCGCGCTTCATGGCGGCGTTCGATTCGTCGCCGCATATCCCATCACGCCGGCAACGGATGTGCTGGAGTGGCTCGCTCCCAATCTCCCCAAGCTCGGAGGTGCGCTCCTGCAGGCGGAGGACGAGCTGGCGGCGGCCAACATGTGCCTTGGCGCCAGCTTCGGCGGTGTGCCCGCCCTGACGGCGACGTCCGGCCCGGGGCTGTCACTCATGACCGAAACGCTGGGCCTGGCTGTGGCCTCCGAGACTCCCATGGTGGTGGTGGACGTGATGCGCGGTGGCCCTTCCACGGGGATCCCCACCAAATCCGAGCAGACGGACCTGAACATCGCCGTATACGGGCTTCACGGCGATGCCCCGCATCTGGTGCTGGCACCCAACGGTATCGACGACTGCCTTCCCACCACCCAATGGGCGGTAGGCCTGGCGGAAGCCACTCAGGCGCCCGCCATCGTACTGACGGATCAGGCGATGGGGCAGTCCAGCGCCGTGGTCGATGCCCCCGAGCCTGCGGCGATAGCGCTGCCGCGACTCGCCGCGGCGGAGCCCGGCGAGGGCTACCGGCGCTACGCCCTTACCGAGAGCGGCGTCTCGCCGGTGGCCGTTCCGGGAACGCCGGGCGGGGCGTACACCGGCGACGGTCTGGAACACGATGAAACCGGCACGCCGTCGTCGCGCCCTGCCGACCATGTCGCCCAGCTGGACAAGCGGCTGCGCAAGCTCGCCGCGTTCGAATACGGGGAACGCTGGGCCGACGTGGAAGGGGATGGACCGGTGGCGGTGGTTACCTGGGGCTCCGCCACACAGGCGGTGCGCGAGGCTTTGGGTCGACTGGCGTCGGATGCTGTCGCGGTTCGGCTGATCTCCGTGCGACTCATTCACCCCGCCAGACCGGAGGCGATGGCCGAGGCGCTGGCCGGCGTCGAGCGGGTGCTGGTGGTGGAGCAGAACCACGACGGTCAGTTTTATCGGTACTTGCGTGCCCATTACGACCTCGATTGCCCGATGGAGGCGTTCCACCATCCGGGACCGCTGCCCCTGCGGCCCGGCGAGGTGGTATCCAGGGTCCGCGACTTCGCGGTTTCCACAATGCCCAGCATGACGGCCGAGGAGAAATGATGGACGCGGTTTCCACCCACCTGAGGCCGAAGGAGTACAAGTCCGGCGTCAAACCCGTGTGGTGCCCCGGCTGCGGGGACTTCGGGGTGCTCAACGCCATTACCAAGGCCTTGTCCGCCCTGACCCTGGCGCCCGAGCGGGTTGCCGTCGTTTCCGGAATCGGCTGTTCCTCGCGTCTGCCCGCCTATTTGTCCGCCTACGGTTTTCATGGGGTTCACGGGCGTGCGCTGCCGTTCGCGACCGGACTGGCGGTGGCCCGGCCGGAACTGAGCGTTCTGGCCGTGGGCGGGGACGGCGACGGCTTCTCCATCGGCGGCAATCATTTCATTCACGCCTGCCGCCGTAACGTGCCGTTCACCTACGTGGTCATGGACAACGCGGTATACGGAATGACCAAGGGGCAGGCATCCCCGACCACCGAAGGCGACTGGACGGGCAGCGGGCTGACCCCCACGGGAACCCACGTCAACGCTTTCCGGCCGCTGGAGATGGCGCTGTCCGCCGGCGCGGGCTATATCGCTCGCGGTTTCTCCGGCGATCCCAACAACCTTGCGCGCCTGATCGCCGAGGGCATGGAGCATCCGGGATTCGCCTTCATCCAGGTGCTCTCGCCCTGCATTACCTACCGGCCTGAGCAGATGGAATACAAACACCGGGTGCACGACGGTTTCCAGGTGACTTCCGACCGCCGCGAGGCGTTCGTGCAGCTGCTCGACGACGACGGATTTGCCCAGGGTCTGCTGTACCGTGCTGCGGCGAGCGGGTGGCACCCCGACAGCGCCACGGAAACGGATCTGGAGGCCATCGCCGAAGGCTTCCGGGTCGGCGGCGGGGAGGGAGAGTCATGAGGAACGTGCAGGAGTTTCTGGCCCACGCAGTGGTGCTGGAGGAAGAGGCCGCCGAGCGCTATGACGAGCTGGCGGACGCCATGGAAGTGCACAACAATGCCGACGTTCGGGACCTGTTCCGGCGCATGGCGGAGTACTCGCGCCTGCACCTGGCCGAGGCGCATTCCCGGGCCGAGGCGGAGGGCGGTGCCCTCGAGCTCAAGCCCTGGGAGTTTCGCTGGCCGGGGGGCGAGAGTCCGGAGGCCGGGGACATGGCGCAGACCGACTACCTCATGAGCCCGCGTGAGGCGCTGCTGGTGGCCCTGGCCGCCGAACGGCGGGCCTTCGATTTCTATCACGGGGTGCACGGCGGCGACGGTCACCCCCGGGTCCGCGAGCTGGCCCGGGCGTTCGCCGAGGAAGAGGCGGAGCACGTAGCCGAGCTCCGGCGGTGGCTGCGGCACTATCCGGCGCCGGCCGACGGCGGTCCGGAGGAGGACATGGACCCGCCGGTGGCCGCGGATTAATGCCGCGGAAGTCCGCGCGGACGGCGGACAAGGTTCGTGGTTAACCGGACAGTGACGTCCGGAGGAGGACCAAATGGCCCGTAACATCTTCGTGGTGGGCCTGGACGACTTCAATCTGGCCCAGTTGCGCACGGTGCGGGGAGCGGACCGCTACTGCTTCCGCGGTCTGATTCCCCACACGGATATCGTCAACCCGGATCACTACGCGATTCACGACCTGTTGACGTCGGCGCGGCGCGAGCTCAATCGCTACGCCGGTCAGGTGGACGCGATAATCGGTCACTGGGACTTTCCCACCACCTGCCTGCTGCCGTTGCTGCGGGCGCCTCTCGGACTTCGTGGCCCCGGGCTGGAGGCGGTGCTCAAGTGTGATCATAAGTACTGGAGCCGGCTGATGGCCGAGGAAGCGATTCCGGGGGCGAATCCGGCGTTCCGGGCGGTGAACCCGTTCGATGACGCTTCTATCGCCGCCCTTGATCTGAGCTATCCGTTCTGGCTCAAGCCGGTGGTGGCGTTCTCCTCCCATCTGGCCTTCCGGGTCCGCAATGCTGCCGAACTGCGATGGGCGATAAAG
>JASFMS010000138.1:0-5822 GCA_050117435.1 Ectothiorhodospiraceae bacterium
CGAATGCATCGCGAAACGTGTCGAAGTCGCCGGAACGCAACGTCAGCCCCGCCGCCATGGCATGACCTCCGAACTTGGGTATCAGGCCCGGATTCCGGGTGCCGACCTGCTCCAGCAGATCCCGCATATGAATGCCGGGCACCGACCTCGCCGACCCCTTGAGTTCGTCATCGCCGGCCGGCGCGAAGGCGACGACCGGTCGATGGAAACGCTCCTTGATGCGCGAGGCCACGATACCGATGACGCCCTGGTGCCAGCCCTCGTCCAGCAGACAAAGCCCTCGCGGTAGCGCGTCCGCGGCAAGATTGCCGGTCATGCGCTCCACCTCGGCCATGGCCTCCGCCTTCATCTGGCCCTCGATGGTCCGACGCTGCCGGTTCAGCGCATCCAGCTCGACGGCCATCTCATGGGCTGCGGCGGGGTCATCGCTCAGCAGGCACTCGATCCCCAGGGACATATCCTCCAGCCGCCCGGCGGCATTCAGTCTTGGCCCCACGGCGAACGCGAGATCGGAGGCCACCGCCCGCCGCGGATCTCTCCCGGAAACGTCGAGAAGCGCGACGATGCCCGGACACGCCCGACCCGCCCGAATACGGCGCAGCCCCTGTTCCACCAGGATGCGGTTGTTGCGGTCCAGCGGCACCACATCGGCCACCGTCCCCAGGGCCACGAGCTCCAGCACGTCCGCCAGACGGGGTTCCGCCACGCCAGCACGAGTGAACCAGCCGCGGTCCCGCAGTCGAGCGCGCAATGCCAGCATGACGTAGAAGATCACCCCGACGCCGGCCAGGTTCTTGCTGGGGAAACCGCATTCCGGAAGGTTGGGATTGACGATGGCATCCGCCGCCGGCAGGCGTTCGCCGGGGAGATGGTGGTCGGTCACCAGCACGCGGATTCCCCGCGCTCGGGCCGCATCCACGCCATCGATACTGGAGATACCGTTGTCCACGGTGATGATCAGATCCGGCCCTCGTTCCGCGGCGACGTCGACGATTTCCGGGCTCAGCCCGTAGCCGAAGTCGAAGCGGTTCGGAACCACGTAGTCCACATGCCCGGCGCCCATCGCCCGCAGCGAGCGCAGCGCTACCGCCACGCTGGTTGCGCCGTCGGCGTCGAAATCCCCCACCAGCAGGATTCGCCCGCCCCCGGCAATCTGCTCCTCCAGGAGCGCGGCGGCCTGATCCATGTTGGCCAGCCGGCCCGGCGCGTGTATTGCCTTCAGCCCCTGATCGAGCTGATCGGGTTCGGTAACCTGCCGCGCCGCGAGCACGCGCCGGAGCACGGGATGCACCTCCTCCGGCAGATTGGACGCCGCGTCCAGCCCGCTGCGCCGACGGATGCGGCGTTTTACCGACCTTTCAGGAACCCGTGTCATGTCTCAACGTCAGTGCACGGCATCACCGCACGGATGGGGGGCGTTGCCCTACTCCATCGCGCGCCGATCCTCCGGTGAGTTCGCTCTCGGTGCTGCGTCGCGCCCCGGCACTATGGCCGGCGGTACCGACGAAGCCCGCGACAGTTTCGAAGCCGCAACCCGCGCTTCAGGCAAGATCCAGCCACCGACGAAGCGGCCGTATCCGCCGCCAGCGCTTCCAGCGATCGCCTCGGCCGATGCTCCAGCCGTGGCCATTACCTGCATACAGGTGCAGACGATCGATGGTGCCATTGGCGAGCGCCGCCCGTGCTTCCCGGGCCCAGCTCCGCTCGAAAGCAATGAGGGCATCCAGCCACTGGTGCAGATCTCCGCCGAGCAGGGCCTCCTGGCAGCCTTCCCACACCGCCAGGACATTGGACGCGTCCTTCAGCGGCAACTGGGAGAAGCGGTCGACGCCCTTTTCGGCCCGGACACCGGAGTTTCGGGCCAGGCCGCGGAGGGTGGGCTCATCAGCGACGACCAGGTCGAAATCCATGGCTATCGTGGCGCTCAGTCGCCCCCCGCCCCACGCCCACAGTCCGTTCAGTGGCAGCTCACCCGCGGCTTCGCGTTCCTGATTGACCGCATTGCCGAAGAAGAGCATCTGGGTTTCATTCAGGAAGGCGCGCCAACGCCTGCCGTCGGAGCCCGTGGGCAGGAACTGATCGAAGTAACGCCCCGCGAGCTCCCGTGTCGAGGCCAGTCCGGCGGGCGTTTCATCACGTGTACGCAGGAACCAATAGCCGTCCCGGTCCATCAACTCCATGCCGTCGTCGACGAACAGCGCGTTGAATTCACGCAGGAGCGCCCGGGTTTCCTCCGCATTCGGGCGCACGCCCCGGCCGGCGAAAACCAGCAGGCGGTCCCTGTCGGGGCGCAGGTGAATCGGGTCCGCGCGCATCCACCAGTCATTGCCCGGGTTGCCTTCGACACCCAGAAATCCCAGTGCGCCGGCGGGCAACTCCGGTAAGCCGCCGGCCGCGCGCGCCAGCGCCAGGGTATCGGAACCAGCGGCGGAAAACCGCGCTCCCCGTCCCAGCAGGTACTCCGTATCGGTCAACCGTTCCAGCTCGGAAACGGCGCCGCGGGCGGTCTCGGGCAGCGGCCCGAGCAGGCCGGGTACTAGAAGATGGACGTTTCGAACCGTCGTCATCCGCCCTACGGCAGCCGTTCCAGTATGGCGCTCCGAACCGCCTCCCCGGTCGCTTCGACCGAGGTGATCGCCTTCTCCGCGTCGCGGCTGGCAATATCCGGGTCCTTGAGGCCGTGGCCCGTCAGCGTGCAGACGATGGTACTGCCCTCGGCGATCTTGCCGGAGCGGATATCGCGCATGGCGCCGGCGACGGATGCGGCCGACGCGGGTTCGCAGAATATCCCTTCATGGTCGGCAAGCATCCGCTGGGCATCGAGAATCGTGGCGTCGCCGAGTTCGTCGAACCAGCCGGCGGATTCGCGGCTGGCCGCCCAGGCGTAGTCCCAGGACTGTGGATGGCCGATGCGGATGGCGGTGGCCACCGTTTCGGGGTCGTCCACCATGCGACCGCGAAGAAACGGCGCGGCCCCACTCGCCTGATAGCCCACCATGACCGGGCGCTCGCGCACCAGCGCGCTATTGTAGCGACAGTTCCCGCCACAGAACGCGCAGGCCCCGGTGCCTTCTTCCATGTGTCCCAGAGCCAGTTCGCTGTAGCCGATCCAGTGCGCCGTGATGTTGCCCGCGTTACCCACCGGCAGGCAGTGGTAGTCCGGCACACGCTCCAGCTCCTCCACGATCTCGAAGGCTGCCGTCTTCTGGCCCTGGAGCCGGTACGGGTTCACGGAGTTGACGATGGTGAGCGCCGCCTCGTTGGCCATCTCCTTGACGATGCGCATGCCGTCGTCGAAATTGCCTTTGATCTGCAGCACGTCCGCCCCGTGGATGATGGCCTGGGCGAGTTTTCCCATGGCGATCTTGCCGTCCGGAATCAACACGAAGGCCTTGATGCCCGCGCGTGCCGCGTAAGCCGCCGCCGAGGCCGAAGTGTTGCCGGTGGAAGCACAGATAATCGCCTTGCTGCCGTCGGAGACCGCCTTGGTCACGGCCACGGTCATGCCGCGATCCTTGAAAGACCCGGTGGGGTTCAACCCTTCGTACTTGACGTAGATGTCCACGTCCTTGCCGAGGGCGCGCGGAATGTTCGTCAGGCGGATGAGGGGCGTGTTGCCCTCACCGAGGCTGATTACCCGGGCGTCGTCGGCCAGCGGCAGGCGATCGTGGTACTTGTTGATAAGGCCGGTGTATCGGGACCTGAAGGGCATGTTGAATGTCCTGGCTGTGTATCGGTTTACCGTGGCGCGTCACTCAAGGGCCTCGACCCGTATGCGGGTGAGATGCCCGTCGATGCTGTCGAGGGCCTCGATGCGCTCGCAGGCCTGATCCATCCGCCACTCCCTGATGGGATGGGTGAGGATGATGATCGGGACCGTCTCCGCGCCCGGTGCCGGCTTCTTCTGGATGATGGCCTCGATACTGATCGCGGCCTCCCCCAGAATTCGCGTGACCTCCGCGAGCACGCCGGGCTGGTCCTGGGCCTGCATCCGCAGATAATAGGCCGTTTCCACCTCGGTCATGGAGAGAACGGGTTCGTCGGACAGGGAATCCGAATGGAACGCCAGGAACGGAACCCGGTTTTCCGGCTCCAGGGTGAACTCCCTGACCACGTCCACCAGATCGGCCACCACCGCGGACGCGGTCGGCTCGGCGCCCGCGCCTGGACCATAGTAGAGCGTCGGACCGAGGGCGTCGCCCTTCACCATGACGGCGTTCATGACACCGTCCACACTCGCCAGCAACTGACGCTCCGGCAACAGTGTCGGGTGAACGCGCAGACCCAGACCGCTGTCGTTGCGCAGCGCAATGCCAAGATGCTTGATGCGAAAACCCAGTTCGTTGGCATAGGCCACGTCTTCCTGGGCAACGTGGGTAATCCCCTCGACGTGGACCTTGTCGTACTGCAGCGGAATGCCGAAGGCGATGGAAGCAAGAATCGTAAGCTTGTGCGCGGCATCGACGCCTTCCACGTCGAAGGTCGGGTCTGCTTCCGCGTAGCCGAGCCGCTGCGCCTCGGCGAGGACTTCACCGAAGTCGCGGTCGTTGTAGTACATCTCGGAGAGGATGAAATTGGCCGTGCCGTTGATGATACCGGCCAACCACTCGATCCGGTTGCCAACGAGACCTTCGCGTACCGCCTTGATGATGGGAATACCACCGGCTACCGCCGCCTCGAAGCCCACGGTCACACCCTTCTCCCGCGCGCGGGCGAAGATTTCGTTGCCGTGAAGCGCGATCAGTGCCTTGTTGGCGGTGACGATGTGCTTGCCGTTGTCGATGGCGCGCAGCGTGAGCTCCTTCGCCAGGGTCTCCCCGCCGATGAGCTCGACGATGATCTCTATCTCGGGATCGTCCACCACCTGAAACGGGTCAGTGGTGAGCTTTATGCCCTCCGTGCTGCAGGTCCGGGGCCGATCGAGATGACGCGCCGCCGCGTGCACCACGTCAATGGTGCGACCGGCCCGGCGCGAGATTTCGTCCTGATTGCGCTGCAGCAGGTTGACTGTCCCGCCGCCGACGGTGCCCAGCCCCAGCAGGCCCACCTTCACCGGTTTCAAGAGCTCGCCTCCTTACGGTAGTACCCGTCTTTTCTCAGCATCTGCTTGATCCCCCGTATCGCCTGCCGCGTTCGGTGTTGGTTCTCGATCAGCCCGAAGCGGACATGGTCGTCGCCCCAGTCGCCAAAGCCGACCCCCGGGGATACCGCGACTTTGGCGTCCGCGAGCAGCTTCTTGGAAAACTCCAGCGACCCCATTTCCATGTAGGGCTCCGGAATGGGCGCCCAGACAAACATGGTCGCCCGCGGTTTTTCCACCTTCCAGCCCGCGGCATTCAGGCCGTCGCAGAGCACGTCCCGCCGCCGCCGGTAGATCTCCCTGGTTTCCTCGACGCAGTCCTGGGGCCCTTCCAGCGCCGCGATAGCCGCAACCTGAATGGGCGTGAACATGCCGTAGTCCAGGTACGACTTCATGCGCGCGAGGGCCGCGATCAGCTTGTCGTTGCCGCAGACGAAGCCCACGCGCCAACCCGGCATGTTGTAGCTCTTGGAGAGAGAGAAGCACTCGACCGCCACTTCCTTGGCACCCGGCACCTGAAGGATGGAGGGCGCCTTGTAGCCGTCGAAGACGATGTCTGCGTAGGCAAGGTCCTGGACCACCCAGATCCCGTGTTCCCGGCAGATCTCCACCACTGCCTCGAAGAAAGGCAGGTCCACGCACTGGGTGGTGGGATTGGCCGGGAAATTCATGATGAGCATCTTCGGCTTCGGCCACGTATCCCGGACGGCCTTTCTCAATTCCTCGAAGAACCCCTCCCCGG
>JASFMS010000139.1:0-5794 GCA_050117435.1 Ectothiorhodospiraceae bacterium
GCCGGCCACCGCACAGGCCAGCGGATTGCCGCCGTAGGTGGTGCCGTGGGTGCCGGGCTGGAACGTCGCCGCGATGTCCTCGCGTGTCAGCATGGCGCCGATGGGGAATCCCCCGCCGAGCGCTTTCGCCGTGCTCAGTATGTCCGGGGTTACGCCCAGGCCCATGTAGGCGTAAAGGTCCCCGGTGCGGCCCACGCCGGTCTGCACTTCATCGTAGATCAGCAAGGCATTGTGACGGTCGCAGAGCGCCCGCACGCCACGGGCGAACTCCGCCTCCGCGGGCACGATGCCGCCCTCACCCTGGATGGGCTCCATGATGACCGCGCAGGTGCGATCCGAGATGGCCTCCTCCACGGCGTCCAGGTCGTTGAACGGAACATGGCGGATCCCCTGGGGTAACGGCCCGAAACCTTCCCGGTATTTCGCCTGCCCGCCGACGCTGACGGTGAACAGCGTTCGGCCGTGGAATGCCTGGTTGAAGGCGATGATCTCGTGCTTCTCCGGACCGTGACGGTCGTGAGCGTAGCGCCGCGCCAGTTTCAGCGCCGCCTCGTTGGCCTCGGCGCCGGAATTGGCGAAGAAGACCCGCTCCGCGAAGGTTAGCTCGCAGAGCCGTCGCGCGAGCCGCAGGGCCGGCTCATTGGTGAGCACGTTACTCAGGTGCCAGAGCTTGCGCCCCTGCTCTTCCAGCGCCGCCACCAGGCGGGGATGGGCGTGGCCCAGACACGTGACCGCGATGCCGCCGGCCAGATCCACGTACTCCCGCCCCTGCTGGTCCCACACGCGAGAGCCTTCGCCGCGCTCGGGAATGATCTCGGGCGGGTTGTAGGTCGGCACAAGGTAACGGTCGAACAGCTCGCGGCTGACGGGTTTGCTGTCGTTCATCCACGGTCTCCGATAGTCGTTGCGGTCGTACGCCGATCAGGCGCCGGCCAGCTGAAAGGGGTAAATGGATCCGAGCCCCATTATCGTTGTGAGTTCATCGAGGGCGGTCCGGCATTCCTCGAGCAGATTCGGGTCCGCCAGCTCGGCAACGTCCAGGCGTTCCCGATAGTGGCGCTGCACCCAGGTACAGAGTCGGAGGTAAAGATCGTCCGTAAGCAGTGCGCCGGGCGAGACAGCCTCGCGTCCCACGTCCTCCAGCACCACCCGCAACCGCAGGCAGGCCGGGCCGCCGCCGTTACGCATGCTCTGCTTCACGTCCTTCACCACCAGCTGGCGGATCGGCGTGGCGCCGTCTTCCACCAGCTCGGTCAGATACTGCCAGACTCCCCCGTGAGCGCGACACTCCTCGGGCAACACCAGTGCCATATCGCCGCCAGCAAGGCTGACCAGCTGGCTGTTGAACAGGTAGGTGTCCACCGCATCGGCCACACTGATTCGCGAGGCGGGCACGACAACCGGCTGGAATTCGTCACCCAGTGCCCGGCGCAGATTCTCGTGCACGCCCTCGGTGTCCGCGAAGGCATGCTCGTGGTGGAACAGCACGGGGCCGTTGCCCACCGCGATCACGTCATTGTGGAAGACCCCCTCGTCGATAACGTCCGGATGCTGCTGCGCAAAAACGGTCAAACGGTCGTCCAGACCATGAAGCCGCGCGATGGCTTCGCTCGCCTCGCGGGTCTGGCGAGCCGGATAACGCCGTGGCGCACGGCCCGCACCGAAAGCTTCCCTGCCGTAGACGAACAGTTCCACGCCGCGTTCGCCGTAGTCCCGGCAGAGCCGCGTGTGGTTCGCGGCCCCTTCGTCACCGAAATGATCCACCGCCGGCAAAGGCTCGTGGTGGGCGAACCGCTCCGGATCGGCAAAAATGGCGCGCAAAGCCCGAGACGTGGTGGAGGATTCGATGGAGCGATGAAACTTGCTGACCAGGTTGGCGGGGGTGAAGTGCACGCGACCGTCGGCAGTGTCCGCCGCCGGGGAAACCGTCGCCGCATTGGCGGTCCACATGCTGGACGCGGAACTGCACGCCGCCAGCAGTCTCGGTGCCCGGCGCGCGGCCGCCCTCAATACAGCGGCATCGTCCCCGGCAAAACCCAGCCGCCGCAGAACATCGACCGCCGGGCGTTCCTGGGGAGGCAACACACCCTGCCCGAGCCCCATGTCGTGCAGCGCCTTCATCTTGGCAAGTCCCTGAAGTGCGGCCTGCCGCGGCGAGGAGACGCTTCCCAGGCTGCGCTCCGAGGCCACGTTGCCGAAGGACAACCCGGCATAGTTGTGGGTAGGCCCCACGATCCCGTCGAAGTTGAATTCCCCGGCCGTCACAGAGTCACCCCCGGCGCCAGGGAATCCGGAAGCTCAAGGGCCTCCGTCTCCAGAGAGGCGACCGGATAGGCACAGTAATCCGCCGCGTAGTAGGCACTGGGGCGGTGATTACCGCTCTCCCCCACGCCCCCGAACGGGGCGGCGGAGCTGGCCCCGGTGATCTGCCGGTTCCAGTTGACGATGCCGGCACGCACACGGCGCAGGAAGCGTTCGAAGTCGGGGGTACGGCCGCCGAGCAGACCGGCGGAGAGCCCGTAACGGGTCGCGTTCGCCCTGTCGATGGCGTCATCCAGACCGCTGTGCCGGGCCACCTGAAGCAGCGGACCGAAGTACTCCTCGTCCGGCACGTCGGCCACCCCGCTCACGTCGATGATTCCCGGCGTGACCCGGCCGGTTCCCGCCCGCAGGTGCTCCAGCTCAAGCAATGCGTTCGCGCCGTTGTCCAGCAGACGACTCTGTGCGGCGAGAAGCTTCCGGGCGGCGGCATCGTTTATCACCGGCCCCATGAAAGGCGCCTGAGAATCGAACCGGGTCCCGACGCGCAGGCGCGAAGCCGCGTCCACCAGACGCTTCAGCAACGCGTCGCCCTCGGGCCCGGCGGGCAGGTAGAGGCGACGGGCGCAGGTGCAGCGCTGGCCGGCGGTGATGAATGCGGACTGCAGTATGGCGTAAGCGGCAGCGCGTTCATCGACTCCGGGCAACACGACCAGCGGGTTGTTGCCTCCCATTTCCAGCGCCAGGATCGTGTCCGGGTGCCCCCCGAACTGACGGTGCAGCAAGCTGCCGGTGGCCACGCTGCCGGTGAAGAACAGACCGTCGATGCCCGGATCGTTCGCCAGCGCCTTGCCGGTCTCCACCGCGCCCTGCACCAGATTCACGACACCGGTGGGCAGGCCCGCTTCCTGCCAGAGACGCAGCGTGTGCTCGGCGGTGGCGGGCGCAAGCTCGCTGGGCTTGAAAACCACGGTATTTCCCGCCAGCAGCGCCGGAACGATGTGGCCGTTGGGCAGATGGCCCGGGAAGTTGTACGGCCCGAATACCGCCGCGACGCCGTGGGGCTTGTGCCTCACGACGGCACGCCCGCCGGGCACCTCACGCTCGCGAACGCCGGTACGGTCATGGTAGGCCTCGTCGGACACCGGAACTTTCGCGATCATCGCCCCCACTTCGGTCAGAGCCTCCCAGTGGGGTTTTCCCGTCTCCATGGAGATCGTCTCCGCCAACGCTTCCTTGTGCTCTTCCAGCACCGCGGCGAATCGCTGCGCCAGCTGCAGGCGCTCCGTGTAGTCGCGGGCGGACCAGTCCTCGAAGGCCTCGCGGGCGCTTGCAACCGCCCGTGCTACCTGGGATGCATCGGCACCCGCCCCATGCCAGACCGCGTCGCCCGTTGCCGGATCGTGGGAGCTGAAAACCTCGCCCCTGCCGGCTTCCCAGTCGCCGCCGATGAATTGAACCCCGTTCGTCATGTCAACGTTCCCCGGTTGTTTCGTTTCCGCGCTCGCGGGCTGGCCAGGCCAGTTGACCGCTGGCAAGGCCCATAAGCAGCACGGCACTCAATCGCGCGCGCTCGGTCAGGCTGGCGAGCTCGACATATTCCCGGTCGCTGTGAATGTTGCCGCCGACCACGCCGAGGGTGTCCACGTTCGGCAGTCCGGCGGCGGACAGGTTGTTGCCGTCACAGCAGCCGCCGGTATCCCGCCACTGGATGTCCAATCCCAGCAGCCGGCCGCATTCCCGCACGTGCCCGAAAAGCTGCTGGTGCGCCGCGTCCAGTACTTTCGGGGATCGGCCGAAACGGCCGTGCAGCTCCGCCGTTATGCCATCGCGGCCACTGATCTCTGCGCGTATGGATTCCAGACGTTGGCTCAGCCAGTCCTCGTCGGCAGGATCTACCAACCGGATATTGAAGCGGACCACGGCCCGATCCGGCACCACATTGACGGGCCCGCCGCCGTGCACGAACCCGGCGTTCACCGTAACCCCGTCTCGCTGGCCATTGAGGTCGTCGATGGCGGCCACGAAGTCGGCGGCTGCGCGCACCGCGTTGCGACCGAGGTGGTGCTCCCGGCCCGCATGGGCCGCACGTCCGCGAAAAACCGCCGCAAAGTTGCCGCTGCCCTTACGCGCGCCCGCCAGAGTGCCGTCCGGCATCGCCGGTTCGTAGGCCAGCCCCACGTCGCTGCTGCGTGCGGACTCGTCCAGCAGCGGCGCCGACCCCGGCGACCCGATTTCCTCGTCCGGATTGAGCAGCACCTCCCAGCCAACCTCGCCGGCCCAGGGGCTGGCTTCCAGTGCCTCAAGGGCGGCGTGCATGACGAGAAGCCCCCCCTTGAGATCGGCAACGCCGGGGCCGTTGAGGCGGAAATCGTCCAGCGGCACCACCGACTGGAACGGATGGTCGGCGCCGAACACGGTGTCCAGGTGTCCCACCAGCAGGACCTTCCGGGACGCGTCGGGATGCTTTCGCAGGCGGACCAGGGGGCCGAGCGGCTGGTTCACCGCATTGCCGCCGTCGTCGATTTCCTGCGCCGGCGGCAGGTCCAGGTACTCCACCTCCGGCGCCAGCGGACCGTAGAGCTCGACCAACTCTTCGGCCATACGCCGCACCCCGTCCGGGTTGCGGCTTCCGGAATTAATGGAGGATAACCGCCAGAGACGCTCGATCATCGACTCGCGGCGAGCATCAATGCCCTGCAGAAATGACTCGAAGTTTTCGGAATCCAGCACGCTTGTCGGACTCTCCCGTAAGCCCAGAAGATGCCAAAAGGATAGCGTTGAGACAGTAGAATTTTTTGCTAATTTTCCGTTTTCATCGATATATTGACCAAACAATCGGCCAATGAGCAGAACTAACCGGTGATGAAGAAGACCCGCGACCGGGGCCTGGACCGAACCGACCGTCGCATATTGCAGGTGCTTCAGCAGAACGGGCGCATTTCCAACGTCGAACTCGCCAAGCAGGTTCACCTGACGCCAACCCCTTGCCTGGAGCGGGTGCGTCGGCTCGAGCGCGAAGGCTACATCCGCGGTTACCGCGCCGAGATCGATCCCGGGAAACTGGGGCTGACACTGACGGTATTCATCCAGGTGAGACTGGATCAGACGGGACTGGACATCTTCGATCGATTCAGCGAGGCCGTGGTAGCCGTGCCGGAGATCAGCGAGTGCCATATGGTGCCCGGCGCCTTCGACTTCCTGCTGAAGATCCGCGTCCCCGACATCGCCGGATACCGGCGCTTCATGGCGGAACACCTCCCGAAATTACCCGGCGTGGTGCAGACCTACAGCCACGTGGTCATGGAGGAGGTGAAAGCGGATCACGGCGTACCCATCGAGGCATATACCGCCACCCGGGTCGCCTCCGAATAAACCACGGTGGGAGACGTTGGGTGGGTATGGGTGAGGACCGTACATCGAGAATCGGGTCCCTCGGGGAGGCGCTGGACAACTGCCGCGCGCCTCTTGCGCTTCCTTGCAGCACTGTGGCAAGGCAGCGTTCGCAGTGAGTGGAAGCTCCATGTTGCTGAAC
>JASFMS010000140.1:0-5716 GCA_050117435.1 Ectothiorhodospiraceae bacterium
CCGGCGTCCGCGGTTGCTGATCTCGCTGCTGTTGCTGGCGCCGCTGCTGTGGATCGGCGTGGTGTACGTGGGCTCTCTTCTGGCTCTGTTGACCCAGAGCTTCTTTTCCATTGACGAGTTCACCGGCCGCGTCGTCTACGAGCCGACGCTGAAGACCTACGCCGAGCTGTTCCGCCCGTCCAACCTGGACATCATCGTGCGCACGGTGGTCATGGCGGCCAGCGTCACCGTGGCCGGCGCACTCATCGCCTTTCCCGTGGGCTATTACGCCGCCCGGCATGCCCGTGGGCGTATGAAAGCCCTGTTCTACATCGCCGTCATGCTGCCGCTGTGGTCCAGCTACCTGGTGCGTGTCTATGCCTGGAAGCTGATCCTGGCGAACGAGGGGGTGCTGAACTGGGCGGTGCGGGAGGTACACCTGACGCCCGTGCTGGACGCGATACTGTCGCTGCCCGTCATCGGCGGGCAGTCCCTGTCGTTCAGCTACATCGGCACGTTCCTGGTGTTCCTCTACCTGTGGCTGCCGTTCATGATCCTGCCGGTGCAGGCCGCGCTCGAGCGCGTGCCGGATACCATGCTGGAGGCCTCCAGCGACCTGGGCGCCAGGCCGCGGCAGACCTTCTGGAAGGTGGTCTTTCCTCTGGCGCTGCCCGGCATCGTCGCCGGCTCCATCTTCACCTTCTCCCTGACCCTGGGCGACTACATCGCCCCGCAGATCGTGGGGCCCTCGCGGCTGTTCATCGGCCAGGCCGTCTATATCCACCAGGGCACCGCCGGAAATCTTCCCCTGGCGGCTGCATTTTCGGTGGTCCCCATCCTGGTAATGGCGGTGTACCTGTGGATCGCGAAACGCATGGGGGCTTTCAATGCGCTCTGACAAGCCAAAGGCCTCGCTTGCCATGAAGGTCGGGGCGGTCGGCGGGCTGCTCTTCCTGCACCTGCCGCTGCTGCTGATCTTTCTCTACGCCTTCACCACCGAGGAGAAGAGCTACCAGTTTCCGCCGCCGGGCTACACCCTGAAGTGGTTCGAGGTGGTCTGGGGCCGGCAGGACATCTGGGATGCCATGGCTCTGTCGGTGAAGGTGGGTCTCATCGCCACCGCCGCGGCCATGGTTCTCGGGACGCTGGCAGCGGCCGCCGTGGCCCGCACCCGTTTCTTCGGCCGCGAAGCGGTGTCGTTACTGATCATTCTGCCCATCGCCCTGCCGGGCGTGGTCACGGGTATCGCGCTGCGCTCCGCCTTCGACCTGATGGACATTCCGTTTTCCGTCTGGACCATCGTGCTGGGCCACGCCACGTTCTGCGTGGTTGTGGTCTACAACAATGCCGTCGCCCGGCTGCGCCGAACGTCGCCTTCACTGATGGAGGCATCCCTGGACCTGGGCGCGGACGGCTTCCAGACCTTCCGTCACGTGATGCTTCCCAATCTCGCCACGGCGCTGCTCGCCGGCGGCATGCTGGCGTTCGCGCTGTCGTTCGACGAAGTGATCGTCACCACTTTTACCGCCGGCCAGCAGACCACGCTGCCCATCTGGATGCTCAGCGAGCTGGTGCGCCCGCGCCAGCGGCCGGTGACCAACGTGGTGGCGGTCTTCGTGGTCGCCATCACCTTCCTGCCGATTCTCGGCGCCTATTACCTCACCCGCGGCAGCGAGCAGGTTGCCGGCCAGGGAAAGTAGACGACATACGAGGAGAGATAGATGTTAAAGGCAGCAGACACCTCCCTGGATACACGGATGCTGATCGGCTCGCAGCTGGTGGCGGGCACCGGCCAGGAGGAAGAGATTCTCAACCCGCGCACCGGCGAGACCATCCTGCGCCTCGCCGAGGCGGGTCAGGAGCACGTGGACCAGGCGGTGGCGGCGGCGCGCAAGGCGTTCGACGGCTGGTCGCGGGTCACGCCCGGGGAACGTTCCGCCGCCCTGCTGGCGCTGGCTGACAGGATCGAGGAGAACGGCGCCGACTTCGCCCGCCTCGAGGCGTTGAACTGCGGCAAGCCGCACCACCTTGTGGTGGCCGAGGAAGTGCCGGCGGTGGTCGACGTGCTGCGCTACTTCGCCGGTGCGGCGCGCTGCATGCAGGGCACGGCGGCCGGCGAATACCTGGACGGCTACACCTCCATGGTGCGCCGGGACGCCATCGGCGTGGTGGCCTCCATCGCACCGTGGAACTACCCGCTGATGATGGCCGCGTGGAAGATCGGGCCGGCGATTGCGGCGGGCAATACCGTGGTGCTGAAGCCCTCGGAGCAGACCCCGCTGACCGCCCTGCTGCTGGCGAAGCTGGCGGCGGAGGTGCTGCCGGAGGGAGTGCTGAACGTGGTCGTCGGGCGCGGCGAAAGCGTCGGCAACGCCCTGGTCAATCATCCCGGCGTGGACATGGTGTCGCTAACCGGCGATATCGCCACCGGCAAGAAGATCCTGACTGCGGCGGCCAAGGGCGTGAAGCGCACCCATCTGGAGCTGGGCGGCAAGGCGCCGGTCATCGTCTTCGACGACGCGGACATCGACGCCGTGGTTGAGGGTGTGCGCACCTTCGGCTACTTCAACGCCGGCCAGGACTGCACCGCCGCCTGCCGCGTCTACGCCAGCAAGAAGATCTACGATCGGCTGGTGGCCGATCTGACCTCGGCGGTCTCCACCATCGGCTATGGCCGGGCCAATGACGACGAGAACGAGATCGGCCCGCTGATCTCCGAGCGCCAGCGCAGCCGGGTCGCCAGCTTCGTGGAGCGGGCCGCGGAGCTGTCGCACACGGAGGTGACCACCGGCGGCCGCAGCCCCGCCGGCGCCGGATTCTTCTACGAGCCCACCGTCATTGCCGGGGCGTTGCAGGGCGACGAGATCGTGCGCCGTGAGGTGTTCGGCCCGGTGGTGTCGGTGACGCCCTTCGACGACGTGGACACCGCCGTCGACTGGGCCAACGACACGGAGTACGGGCTGGCCTCCTCGGTGTGGACGAAGGACGTCTCCCGGGCCATGAAGACGGCGGCGCGCCTGCGCTACGGCGCCACCTGGGTCAACTGCCACTTCATGCTGGCGAACGAGATGCCCCATGGCGGCCTCAAGCAGTCCGGCTACGGCAAGGACATGTCCATGTACTCGCTGGAGGACTACACGGCGGTTCGCCACGTGATGGTGCGCTTCGACTAGGGAGACGAACCGCCCGGCCCGTGATCCGGGCGGTTCGGTTTCGCCCAGGGTAGCGAGCTGGCCCCGGCGACGATCGGCTTAGTAGGATAGGCCCGGCCCCAATCCGGGGGCGAAAGGCTCAGCAAGGGGATTGGCTGATGGGTGTACTGATAGCCGGGCTCGTTCTGTTCTTCATGGCGCACTCCGTGTCCATTGCGGCACCCCGGTGGCGCGACGGCATGGTCGCGCAGCTCGGCGAAGGCCCCTGGAAAGGGGCCTATTCGCTGGTTTCCGCCGTCGGGCTGGTGCTGATCGTGTGGGGTTACGGCATGGCGCGGCAGGACCCCGTGTTTCTCTACGTGCCCCCGTTCTGGCTGCGCCACGTCACCATGCTGCTGATGGTGTTCGTGTTCCCGCTGCTGCTGGCCGCCTATCTGCCGGGTCGAATCCGCTCCGCGGTCAAGCACCCGATGCTGGTGGCGGTGAAAACCTGGGCCTTGGCGCATTTGCTGGTCAACGGCACACTGGCGGACCTGCTGCTGTTCGGTGCTTTCCTGGCGTGGGCCGTGGCGGACCGGATTTCCCTGAAGCGCCGGGCGCCGCGACCGGCTCCCACGCTGCCGGCGACCGCCCTGAACGACGTCATCGCCGTGGTGGGCGGGCTGGTCATCTACGGCCTGTTCGTGGTGTACCTGCACCGCTGGCTGATCGGGGTTCCCATCATCTCCTGACGCCCGTTGCCGGTGGGCCGCTGGCGGCCGTCCTCCGAATTCGTTAACGTCGCGCTGAGGGGACAATGGAAGGGGGTTCGATGGAAGAGCAGCAGGCCTTTCCCTGGCCCGCTCCGGGGGACGGCGAAGACGTGGTGGATCGCTATCGGGCCGTGTGCGACGGCTGCGGCCACGGCGGCGTCATGTACCGGCGGCGTGACGGGCGCGGCGGGACGCATCGCTGCTACGAGGGTTTCGACCTGGTGAGCCTGGACGACGGTACGGTGAAACCTGTCTGCCCGGACTGCGGCGGCCGAACCGTCAGCGTGACCGTGGCGATGTAGCCACTTCGACTGTGTCCGGATGACAACCGGCCGGTGGCGGGCAGAGGGGGCGCAATCGCCGTCATCCGGATGCTCGGCCCCGGTGGGACGATGGGCATCACCGCGTTCTGCCCATCCTGCGGTGCTGGGGACGTGCCGCCCTTTCCGTCCTCAGCACTCGTCACTCAGTCCCACCCCATCAATCTGCGGCTAACCCGAGCGCCTTCGTGAGCCGCTCTCACCTCGATGCCTGGATCTCCATTCCCAGCGCCCGGAAGACCTCCGTTCCCGGATAGCCATCGGCGACCATGTTCCGGTCGCGCTGGAAGGCCCGCACTGCCTGTCGCGTCAGCGGGCCCATGATGCCGTCCGGCTCGCCGGCGTCGAAACCGCGTTCTCGAAGACGCTGCTGCAGCGTCTTGACGGTGTCCCGGCTGAGGCGCTCGAGATCGGCGGGAGGTGGCTGGCGCAGCGGCGCGGCACCGGCGATACGGTCCGCCAGATGGCCGACGGCGAGCGCGTAGAACTGGGAGCGGTTCCAGCGCATGATGACGCGGAAGTTGTGGTAGACGAGAAAGGCCGGCCCGCGATGGCCCGAGGGCACCAGCAGCGCCGCCTTGAGATCCGCCCGGGGCAGCGCGTTGCCGTCGGCGTCCCGAATTCCGAGCTTGCGCCATTCGGACAGCGGGCGCTTATTGTCGATTCCCGCCAGGTGGTAGGGGAAACCCTCGGGGAGCCGCACTTCCCGCCCCCAGCGCGTCCCCTTCTCCCAGCCCAGGGCCTGAAGGAAGTTCGCCGCGGACGCGAAGGCATCCGGCAGGTCGTGCCAGACGTCGCGCCGGCCGTCGCCGTCGTAGTCCACGGTATAGCGCTGGAATACCGACGGCATGAACTGGAAGTTGCCCATGGCGCCGGCCCAGGAGCCGTTCATGCGCTCGGCGCTGATGTCGCCGGCGTCGACAATGTGCAGCGCAGCCATGAGCTGGTTCGTGAAGTAGGCGCTGCGGCGCTCGTCGCAGGCCAGGGTGGCCAGCGAGTCCAGCACCGGCATTTTGCCGAAGTAGCGCCCGTAATGCGTCTCGATGCCCCAGAACGCCACGAGGTAATGCCCCGGGACGCCGTACCGGCGGGTGATGCGCCGCAGCAGCGACCGGTGTTCCGCGAGCAGATCCCGGCCGCGGCGAACCTTGTCCTCGGTGACCCTGCGGTTCAGGTAACCGGCGAAGGTGGCGGTGAATTCCGGCTGCCGCCGGTCCAGCTCGATCACTCGCTTGTTGAAGCTCACATTCGCAAGCGCCGTGTCGACTACGTTGCCCGAGATGCCTTCCTGTCGGGCCTTCTGCTGCAACTCGCCGACGCAGCGGCCAAAGTCCGTCGCCGCCGGTGCCGCGGAGGCATAGAACAGGGTCGAAATAACCGCCGTCAATATCAGTCGTGACAACACGCCGCTTTTGCCCCCGAGTGTGCCCGTCGTGGAGCATTCGAGCTTTGCAGGGCGCCGCGGGCGCGTCAATGGCAGGGATCACGGGTTGGTCAGGGAAAGGACTGAAGG
>JASFMS010000141.1:0-5706 GCA_050117435.1 Ectothiorhodospiraceae bacterium
ACCGCCGAGGAACTGCGGCGAATCGGGGTGCTTGTCGGTGCCCTGGGATCGCAGGGCAAGGGCGATTCCGGTTCCGAGGCGGAAGCCGCGGGGCCGCAGGCTGGCGAGGCGGTGAACGATACCGGCCCGGAGCCCGCTGACGACAGTGAGCCGCCGTCCGTGACGCCCATTCACAGTGCGGACAGGGAAAGCGAGGGGCAGAGCCTCTACGAGTTGCAGGGCGAGCTCCGTCGACGTGCCCAGGAGACGTTCCGCCGGAATGAAGAGGCGGGCGAGTTGCTGGAGTCGCTCATCACCCGTCTTCAACTTGCCTCGGAGCTGCCGGAGGTCATACGCGGTGACGCGGACCTCACCGACGAGATTCGGCGCATCGCCGACGCCCAGCAGGCGGTGGCCGACCGGCTTCAGGATACTTTCAGCGCGCTGCAGGCCGTTGCCAGCGACAACACCCGGTTGCAGGCGGAGCTGCAGCGGGTGCGTACCCTCAGTCTTACGGACGAAGGCACGGCCCTTCCCAACCGTCGTGCTCTGCTGCGCCAGTTGCGGGCGGAGATCGGGCGGGTGCAGCGCGACGGCGGTACGTTCAGCCTGGTGCTCATGGATCTGGATCACTTCAAGGCGGTGAATGATCGTTACGGCCACGGCGCGGGCGACGAAGTCCTGAAGACGTATGCCAGCGATGTTCTTTCGGTTTTCCGCGCACACGATCTGGTGGCACGGTACGGCGGCGAGGAATTTGCCATTCTGCTTCCGGCCACACCCCAGGAGGGGGCGCACCGCGCCATGGTCAAGATCCGCACAAAACTCGACGAGCAACGAGTCCGCTGGGACGGTATCGAGTTGAAGCTGCCGACGTTCTCTGCCGGCATCGCGCAGTATCGGCACGGCGAGAGCGCCGAGGAGCTGATACAGCGCGCGGACAAGGCACTTTACCGCGCCAAGAGCGAAGGTCGTGACCGCATCGAGTTTGACGGCGACGGTTCGACGGAGGCTGGCGAGCCGAGCCATATTCTCGAGTCCGCGGCGTCGCGGCGGGTCGTCGACCGGGGCGAGGTCAGGTGACGGGCGTCCTGTCTCCCCGTGATCTGGTGCTCTCAGTGCGGGACCTGCCGTCACCGCCCGAAGTGTATCGTCGTCTGACCGCGGAGATGGAACGCCCGGACTGGAAAGTCGCGGATCTGGCGCGGGTGGTCGAGGCGGACGCCGGCGTTGCGGCGAGAACACTGCGCCTGGCGAACAGCTCGTTTTACGGCAGCCCCCGAGAGGTGGGCACCGTAGGGGAAGCGATTTCCCTGGTGGGTACCGAAGAGCTGCGGTCGCTGGTTCTGGCTACGACCGTGCTGGAGAGTTTTCGCGGGGTTCCCGCGGAACTGGTATCCATGCGCGACTTCCTCAGCGCGTCGGTGCGTTGTGCCGCCACCTGCGCGCGCCTGGCAACTCGGGCGGGTCCCCCCGTGGAACGCGGCCGGTTGTTCATAAGCGGTTTGCTCCATGACGTGGGCAGCCTCGTGGTGTGCATGTTGCTGCCGGAGGCGACGCGCGCCGCGCTGCTGCACGGTGTTCGCGGACCATGTGAGGACGGCGTGAGCATCGAGCGTGAGGTCATGCAAAGCGAGGACGCCCCCGTGGGCGCCGCCCTGCTCGATCACTGGCGTCTCCCGGAATCGGTGGTCGCGGCGGTCCGCTGGCATCCGTCGCCGGAGCAGGCGGAGCGCTATCGAACGGAGGCGGCGCTGGTGGGGCTGGGCTCTCGGCTTGCGCTGGGCCTGGCCCGGGGAATTCACAACCTCACCGATCAGGTTCCGGCAGAGTCCGCATTGTGGCGTCAGGGCGGCGTGACGCCGGAAGAGCTCGCCGGGCTGGCCGACGAGGTGGAAGCCGACTACGCAGCCACCATGAGCCTGTTTCCGGCAAACTGAGGTGCCCCGAGCGGCAGCAGGCGCAATGAGCCGTAGCCGCAAACCCAGCGAACCCCGGATGCGTCTGTTTTTCGCGCTATGGCCGGACGCTGCCGTCCGCGATGCCGTTCTGAGCGTTGCGGCCATCCATGGCATCACGGGACGGCTGACACCACGCCGCAATGTCCATCTGACCCTGGTTTTCGTGGGTGCGGTTGCCGAACGCGACCTCGCGGGCGTGGGCGCGGCGGGCGATGCGGTTGTCGGCGAGGAGTTCGAGCTGATGCTGGACCAGCTGGGACACGTGCGCCGGCGCCGGCTCAGCTGGCTGGCGGCGTCTCGGGCCCCGGAAGCCTTGCTGTCCCTGCATGGCCAGCTGCTCGAATCCCTGCGGCATTCCGGTTTCAAGGTCGACGGGCGCCCGCTGTGGCCGCATCTGACATTGGCGCGCAAGGCCCTGCCGCACGACCGGGTCAGAGTGCCTCCGATTCGCTGGTCGGTGCGCTCGTTCTGCCTTGTCGGGTCTACTCTCTCCAGTGCCGGCGCCAGCTACCAAGTGCTGCGGAAATGGCCCCTTCGGCCCGACGGTTCAAGGGTTTCGGGGACGGGTGGGGGTGGGACCTGAAAGGGTAATATGGAATAATTGGGCGCTTCCCGAACACGTCAGAGGATGGCAATGGACGAAGATCGCAAGAAGGCTTTGGGCGCCGCCCTCGGCCAGATCGAGAAGCAGTTCGGCAAGGGCGCCGTGATGCGCATGGGTGATGCGCGCGCGGTTCGCGACGTGCCGGCCATTTCGACGGGTTCCCTGAATCTGGACATTGCCCTGGGGGTGGGCGGACTGCCCCGCGGCCGAGTGGTGGAGATCTACGGACCGGAATCCTCGGGCAAGACCACGCTGACGTTGCATGCTGTCGCTCAGGCGCAGAAGGCCGGTGGCACGGCGGCGTTCGTCGATGCCGAGCACGCGCTCGACCCGGATTACGCCGAGAAGCTGGGCGTGAACGTGGACGATCTGCTGGTCTCCCAGCCCGATACCGGCGAACAGGCGCTGGAGATCGCCGACATGCTTGTGCGTTCCAGCGCAGTGGATATCGTCGTAGTGGACTCCGTTGCCGCCCTCACCCCGAAAGCCGAGATCGAGGGCGAGATGGGGGACTCCCACGTCGGCCTGCAGGCCCGCCTCATGTCCCAGGCGCTGCGCAAGCTCACTGCCAATATCAAGCGGTCGAACACTCTGGTCATCTTCATCAACCAGATTCGCATGAAGATCGGCGTCATGTTCGGCAGCCCCGAGACCACGACCGGCGGCAATGCCCTCAAGTTTTACTCCTCGGTGCGGCTCGATATCCGCCGGTTGGGGGCGATCAAGAAGGGCGATGAGGTCATCGGCAACGAAACCCGCGTCAAGGTGGTCAAGAACAAAATGGCGCCGCCGTTCAAACAGGCGGAGTTCGAGATTCTTTACGGCGAGGGTATCTCCCGGGAAGGCGAACTCATCGACCTGGGTGTCAAACAGAACCTGATCGAGAAGGCGGGTGCATGGTACAGCTACAACGGTGATCGCATCGGTCAGGGTAAAGACAATGTCCGCAATTGGCTGAAGAGCAACCCGGAAACCGCAGCGGAAATCGAACGCAAGATCCGCGAGCAGCTTCTCGGCAAGCCCGACAACCGGGAAGAGGGCGCGGAGACCGAGGAATCCAACGCCGGCGCCTGATCAAGGCCGGAACGTGGACGAATCCACTCGGGAGGAAGTGCGCGAGCGAGCCATCCGGCTTCTGGCACGCCGGGAACACGCCGTGCGGGAGCTGGCGCAGAAGCTGCGCCAGCGTGGCTACCCTTCGGAAACGGTCGCCGCGGTGACCGACGAGCTACGGGCCGAGGGGTTGCTCAGCGACGAGCGCTTCGCCGAGGAATTCGTTCGCTCCCGCCGCGGCCAGGGATTCGGCCCTCTGCGAATTCGCGCGGATCTCGGGCGGCGCGGAGTGGACGACGGCATCGCAACGGCCTTCCTGGAAGACGACGAAACGAACTGGCTGTCCCAGGCAGCCAGTGTCCGTGAAAAGCGGTTCGGTACCGCGCTGCCGCCGGACGGCCGCGAATGGCAGCGGCAGGCGCGTTATCTCGTCAACCGCGGCTATACCCGGGATCAGATTCGCCGTGTACTTGGCGGCTCCGAGTTCGAGTGACGGGCCGGGGCGCGCAGCACTACGACGCATCACTGGAAGAACATGACAAAGACGAGCGCAGAGATTCGCCAGGCATTTCTGGACTACTTCCACGAGCGTGGACACGAGATCGTGCCAAGCAGCCCGCTGGTGCCTGCCAACGATCCCACGCTGCTGTTCACCAACGCCGGGATGGTCCAGTTCAAGGACGTCTTCCTCGGGCGCGAGAAGCGCAACTACAACCGCGCCGTGACCAGCCAGCGCTGTGTTCGCGCCGGCGGCAAACACAATGATCTGGAAAACGTGGGCTATACCGCCCGGCATCACACCTTCTTCGAGATGCTGGGGAACTTCAGCTTCGGCGACTATTTCAAGCAGGATGCCATTCGCTACGCCTGGGAGTTTCTCACCGAGGTCCTGGGTCTGCCGGCGGAGCGTCTGTGGGTGACCGTCTACGAGGACGATGACGAGGCCGCCGACATCTGGCTCAAGGAGATCGGCGTCGATCCCGAGCGATTCTCGCGTATAGGAGCCCACGACAACTTCTGGTCCATGGGGGATACCGGACCCTGCGGCCCGTGTTCGGAAGTCTTCTACGATCACGGCCCTGAAGTTCCGGGCGGACCGCCGGGAACGCCCGAAGAGGACGGTGACCGCTACATCGAGATCTGGAACCTGGTCTTCATGCAGTACGACCGTGCCGAGGACGGCACGATGACGCCGCTGCCCAAGCCCTCCATCGATACGGGCATGGGTCTCGAGCGCATTGCCGCCGTGGTCCAGGGCGTTCACAACAACTTCGACATCGACCTGTTCCAGAACCTGATCCGGGCCGCGGCGTCCATCGCCGGTGTGAAGGATGTGGACAACAGCTCGTTGCGCGTCATCGCCGATCACATTCGCGCCTGCGCCTTTCTGGTGGTGGACGGCGTGTTCCCGTCCAATGAGGGTCGCGGCTACGTGCTGCGCCGGATCGTCCGGCGTGCCGTGCGCCACGGCTACAAGCTCGGCATCGCCGAGCCGTTCTTCCACCGCCTGGTGCAGCCGCTGGTGGACGAGATGGGCGACGCGTTTCCGGAGCTCCGCCGCGGCCAGAAACAGGCCGAGAAGATCCTTCTGCAGGAAGAGGAGCGATTCCGGGAGACGCTGGAGCAGGGCATGAAGCTGCTGGAGGCGGACCTCGGAACGCTGAACGGCAGCGTGATTCCCGGCGAAACCGTGTTCAAGCTCTACGACACCTACGGATTTCCGGTGGACCTGACCGGGGACATCGCCCGGGAGCGCGAGCTGGAGCTTGACATGGCGGGCTTCGAGCGGGAGATGCAGGCACAGCGCGAGCGCGCGCGCGCCGCCAGCCGCTTCAAGGCGGACTACGCTCACGGCGAACAGTTCGAAGGCAGCTCGGAGTTCACCGGCTACGAGCATCTGCGGGACGCGGGCACCGTTACCGGGCTCTTCCGGGAAGGCCGTGCCGCGAACCGCCTGCAGTCCGGCGAAGAAGGAATGATCATCCTGGACCGGACGCCCTTTTACGCGGAATCCGGCGGGCAGGTTGGCGACTGCGGCTGGCTGCTGGCCGAGGGCGTAGAGTTCGAGGTCACGGACACCGTCAAATACGGTGACGCCCACGGCCATAT
>JASFMS010000142.1:0-5706 GCA_050117435.1 Ectothiorhodospiraceae bacterium
TCTATAGCCGCGCCCGTCTCGGTTGGGCGGTGCCCTCCTACGTGCCCAAGGACAAGCTCAATTCCATCGAGGATCTGAAGTCCGAGGAGGTTAAGGACAAGCTGGACGGCCAGATCATCGGCATCGGCCCGGGCGCGGGTCTGACGCGCCTGTCCAAGAAGGCAATGGACGAGTACGGCCTCAAGGACGCCGGCTACAACCTGGTGATCTCGTCGGGCAGCGGCATGACCGCCGCGGTCAAGCGAGCCATCCAGAGGAAGCAGTGGGTCGTCGCCACAACCTGGAGCCCCCACTGGATGTTCGGCCGCTGGGATCTGCGCTACCTCAAGGACCCCAAGGGCGTGCTCGGCAGCATCGAGCGTGCGGATGTTCTGGCCCGCGAAGGCTTCTACCGGGAATTCCCCGATGTCTATGAAATGCTCGACCGCATCACGATCCCGATCGAGGACGTGCAGGCGGGCATGGACGTAGGCGAGAAGAAGTCCTACAAGGAAGCCGCGAAGCAGTACGTGGAGAACCATCCGAAGCTCGTGAACTTCTGGATCACGGGCAAGATGTAACCCGCGGCGGGTTTCTCTCGCACTTCGGCCCGGCCTTTCGGCCGGGCTTTCTGTTTCTGGCGGTTGCGGGAGACTCCCGCTACCGCGGATCGCCAACAACCATTCACTGATCGCTTGCGCCGCGGAGGCACGCGGGAATCAGCCAGCGTTTCCCTGGGGGTTGGGCAGAAGCACCGTGCGGCCGCCGTCAATGGTCCAGACCTGGCCCGTGACAAAGGCGGCTTCGTCGGAAGCGAGCCACGCGACCAGGGCGGCGACCTCGTCGGGGTGCCCCGTCCGACCAACGGGATGCAGGCACGCGAGCCCGGCGCGAAACGCCTCGGGATCGGGGCGGGACTGCACGAACGATTCGTTGAATTCGGTGTCGATCCAGCCGGGAGCGACGGCGTTGCAGCGGACGCCCTCCGCACCGTGGTCGGCGGCGACGGCCCGCGTGAGAGCGTGTACTCCAGCCTTCGAGGCGGCGTACAGCCCGTGCCCCGGATTCGCGGCGAAGCCTTCCGTTGATCCGATGTTGACCACCGCCGCGCCGCCCGCGGCGCGAAACCAGGGCAAGGCGTAGCGCACCAGCAGAAACGGCGCGCGCAGGTTGGTCGCCATCACCCGGTCCCAGTCGGCCGGGTCCGTCTCGCCTATCGGCTGCTCGATCGCGAGCCCCGCATTGTTGACGAGCAGATCGAGACCGCCCAGGGCCGACGCCGCATCCTCCACGGCCGCGCGACAGCCCTCGGGATCGGCAAGGTCCTTCTGCAGGAGCACGAGTCCGTCCGGTCGATCAACGGGCACCGAGCGCTGGACGCAGGCAACCTGTGCGCCTTCCGCCAGCAGCCGCGCGACGATGGCCCGGCCGATGCCGGCGCGCCCGCCCGTTACCAGCGCCCTGCGCCCTTTCAGTCTCTGCTCCATCGCATTACCCCGGAAGCTTGCCGCCGCCCGGATCGAGCAGCGTTCCCGTCACGTAGCGCGCGTCCGACGATGCCAGGAACACGATCGCGCCGCCGCCGTGCTTGCGCAACAGTGCAATTGTTGCAGGTCAGAGCCTGAACACGGCGTCGACGTTCACGCTTATCACGGCCGACCAGGCGGCGTCGCCGGTGTCCCGCAACCAGAGTTCATTGCACCTCTGCGCGCCCCGATCCGCAAACCTCGCCACCACGGCCCGCCCCATCCCCCGCCGGCGCCGCTAACCAGAACCACCCGGCCGCGGTCTCCTCCGCGGTCGTCGGCAGGTGCTGGTCCCAGGGCGTTCAACACAGGGTGGCGGTACGAGCGCCGCTGGTAACCTCGCCTTGGGTTGCCGCCAGGCGTGCGACCCATTCGGCGACCTGCTCCGGCGACGCGTCGGAGCCGACGGGCATGGTCGAGCCGTTGCTCGCCGCCGCCAGCGAAGCGGCCGGGTCGGGCGCGCCGGGCCTCGGCGCCAGCGCGTAGCAGGCAATGCCGCTGTCGGCGGCCTGCGCGGCCAGCCCCCGCGTCAGGCGCTGGACCGCGGCGACGGAAGCCTCGCGGGCGAGCCGCTCGGCCGTCTCACCGCCGTCGCCCCAACACCAGGCCGCGGTGACGATTACACCCGTGCCCCGCGAGCGCATACGCGGCAGCACGGACAGGGCGAAGCGGTAGCTGGCTTCCAGGTTCACCGCCATCGTCGCCGCCCAGTCGGTGTGGTTGCCGTCGCGGCCATCGCCCAGACGGCTGGTGTTGTTCACCAGGATGTCGACCTGCCAGACGCGCTGTACAGCAGTGTCGACGATGTGCTCCGTGATGGTCGGGTCCAGTGCTTCCGTCTTCAGGGCGAGGGCCGTTCCACCGGCTGCCCGTGCCAACGCGGCCGAGGCTTCGGCGGCCTCGATATCACCGTCCACGGCGATAACCCATGCGCCCTCGCGGGCGAAACTTTCGCAGATAGCCCGGCCCACGGGCGTCCCGGCCCCCGTAACCAGGGCGCGGCGCTGAGCCAGACGCTTGCCATTGTCAGACTTCATTCGGATCGATCTCCCGTTCCCGCCGCGCGATATAGTCGCGCAGGGCTTCGTCCACCCCGGAATCCAGCGCCGGCTGCTCATACTCGCGCAGCTGCTGTTCCGCGTACGCCAGGGCACGTTGGTTAATCTCCTTGCCTCCCTCGGCGCTCCACTGTTCGAAGTTGTTGTTGTCGAACAGCTTCGGAATGAAGAACGCGCGCTGGAAATTCTTCTGGGTGTACTCGGTGCCGAGAAAGTGCCCGCCCGGGCCGACCTCGTCCACGGTCGCCAGAGCCTCGTCGAAGCCCTCCCATTCCGGCCCGCGTCCGAGCTTGTGCGCCATGGCGCACTGCTCGGCGTCGACGACGAACTTCGCCGTGGATACGTGCATGCCCGCCTCGTTCCAGCCCGCCGCGTGCCAGACGTAATTGGCCCCGGCCAGCACCGTCGCCTCCAGCGTGGCCGCCGACTCGTAGCCCGACTGGGCGTCGAACGTCTTGGCCCCGCCAAGCGCGCCCGACGTCCGCCATGGGACGTCGTAGTAGCGGGCCATCTGGCCCACGAGGAAATTCATATGCGAGATTTCCGGCGTGCCTGCCATGGGAGCGCCGGACTGCATCGACACCGTGGACAGGTAGTGCCCGTAGATCGCCGGCGCGCCGGGACGCACGATCTGCGTGTAGGCGAGCGCCGCCACGGCCTCGGCGTTGAGCTGCGCCACCGACGCCAATGTGTGAGCCGGCGTATTGGCGCCCCCGAGCACGAACGGCGAACAAAGCACCGGCTGGTTGTGGCGAGTGAACGCGCGCAGCGCGCCGAGCATGGACTGGTCCCACACCAGCGGCGAGTTGCCGTTGATGTTGCCGGTGACCACCGGGTGCTCGTCGACGAAATCGGCGCCGAACAGCAGCTTCACCATCTCCATGACGTCCTCGGCGCGCTGGCCCGTAGTGGACATGCCCATGAAGGTCTTGTCCGAGTGCGCCATCGAGGAGTACGTGATCCAGAGGTGGCGATGCCCCACCGGGACGTCCATCGGCTCGCAGATCACGTGGGCACTCGAGTGCAGGCCGGGGGCCATGTGCGAGAGACGATGGAAGTTGTTGAGGTCCTCGAGTTTGCCCCAGCGGCGCTTGTCCTCCAGGTCGCGGATGAAAGGCGCGCCTGTCATCGGCACGAAGATGGTCGCGTCGCGGCCGAGCTCCACCGACTTCTCCGGATCGCGCGCATGCAGCCGGATTCGGCCCGGAACCGTCCGCAAGCGCTCCTCGATCAGCTGTCGCGGGATGCGCACGCGCTGACCGTCAACCTCGGCGCCGGCCGCGCGCCAGTCCTCGAGGGCGACGGGATCGCGGAAATCGATCCCGACCCGCTCGAGGATGCTCATGGACGCATCGTGCAGCCGCTCGACGCCCTCGGCGTTGATCACCTCCACCGCCGGGACACGACGCTCGAGCCAGGGAAGCATGGGCTCGTGTTGACGGGTGCGGGCCGCGATCCGGGCACTCCGCCCGCCGCTGCGACGCCGCGTGCGCGTGGCGCTCTCGCTCATCGTCTCCCTCCTGGCCGGCGACCGCATCGCCGACTCGTGATCGTTGAAAAATGATCTGTCGACGCGAAGTCGACGAACCCGCTCAGGCAGGCCGCACCATGTCTATCCGCGAGGCTCGCTCCTGACGCGGCGAGTGACCGAAAAAGTCGCGATAGCAGGCCGAAAAGTGCGACGCGGAATTGAAGCCGCAGGCCACCGCCACATCCAGCACCGACATCGAGGTCTGTCGCAGCAGCGTGCGGGCGCGCTGTATACGGAGCCGGAAATAGTATTTCCGCGGCGTGGAATTCAGGTGCTTTCGGAAAAGCCGCTCCAGCTGACGCGTCGACACATGAACCGCTTCCGCCACGTCCTCCCGTTCGAGGGGCGTCTCCAGGTTCTCTTCCATCTTGTGGACGGCGGCCAACAGCCGGGGATTGCTGGTTCCCAGGCGGGATCGAAGGTTCATCCGCTGATGCTCCCGCGCGTCCCGGATCTTCTTGTAAATGAACTGTTCCGATACCTCGGCCGCCAGTTCGTGACCGTATTGCGCGCCGATCAGGTAGAGCATCAAGTCGATCGCCGCCGCCTCGCCGCAGCAGGTGGCGACGGGGCCATCCATGACGAACAGTTCATTGGTCGTCTCGAGATCCGGATACTCCTGGCTCAGGCTGTCCAGATAGTCCCAGTGAATGGTGCAGCGTCGGCCATTGAGCAGCCCGGCACGCGCCAGCACGTAGGGCGCCGTGGAGATGGCACCAAGTGGCGTGCCCATGCGCGCCGTGCGGCGCAGAAAACCCAGAATGCGGCCATCGTTCACTCGCTCCGAGCCGGCGCCCCCGATCACGATCACGGCATCGAATTCTTCCGATTTCGCCAGCGATTGCTCCGGCTTCACCGCAATGCCGTTGGAGGCGGTTACCGCTGCCCCGTCCACCGACAGGAGCGTCCACCGGTACAGATCGCGGTCTGACGCGGCGTTGGCGGCCCGCAGTGGCTCGATCGCCAGCGAGAACCCGACCAGCGAGAAGTCGGGCAGCAGCACAACGCCGAACTTCTGCGGACGCCGGTCCGGCGTTGTGGCCAGGATGTCGGTCCAGCACGATTTCTTCGCCGACGCTGCACGATGCTCCGGTTGGTTGACGAAGGGGCTGGGTATTCCATCGAACAGAGACGACCGACGAACCGGAGCCCGCCGCTGCCGGTCGCGATCGAATCGCAACGGCCCCTGCGCCGGTTTCCGGGTTGCTCGATCCGAACCCGGGGAGTTCACCCCGAGGAAAGCAGCGGGCGACGCACCGCGCACGCTCGTGCGTTGCGGCTCTGCGCGCTCATGCTCGCTACGTCGATAACCTCTGTTGCTGGACATACGCATCGTCCTCCCGACTGCGGCGCTACTTCCCGGGCAACCCATTGCGGCCCGAGAACGGTAGACAGCCCCGTGATCCCACGACTCTGCCCATCCGTACCCGCGTATGCGTATCAATCGTAGATTTGAGGGACAGGCGCTCAAAACGACCATTTTTCTCGGGCACACATGAGTTCTGGTTATGGAAAAATTGCTCTTTAGCTACCGCCGAGGCCGGGGCGGTAGCGACCGATGGCAGTCCCGGGCGGGACGCAAAAGGGGCGGTAACAGGGCGAACGTCATTCG
>JASFMS010000143.1:0-5706 GCA_050117435.1 Ectothiorhodospiraceae bacterium
TGGGGGCGCCTCCTTTGACCCCGCCAACAGTGGCGTGCGTGCGCCCTACCTGCCGCAGCGAAACCCCGAGGCGGGCCATTGCGTTCACCGGCTGCTTATGCACCCGGCGAATACGCAACGCCTCTACCAACAAAGCCACAATGGGACCTACGTGAGCTCAGACGGCGGTGAGAACTGGCGGGAGATCACCAATGGCTTACCGAGTGACTTCGGCTACGCCCTGGCAACGGACCCCCGGGACCCGAATACCGTCTACACCATCCCGGAGGCGAGCAGCCAGTTCCGGGCCACTGTGGACGGCAGATTGCGCGTCTACCGCAGCCGCGATGCCGGCGGCAGCTGGACTGAGCTCACCCAGGGACTGCCGCAGCGGAACGTGTTCGTGACCATTCTCCGCGACGGCATGGATGCCGACGACCGCCACCCCAACGGTGTCTATTTCGGCACCTCAAGCGGTCATCTCTTCGCCAGCCGCGACGACGGCCGGAGCTGGTCGCTGATTGCCGGCTTCCTACCGGGCATACTGTCCGTCAAGGCCTGCCGTGCACCCGAGGAAGAAACATGAACACCGACCTTCTGGACGCGCTGGGGATCGAAGGCGGCATCGTCTGCGCCGTGGGCGCCGGCGGCAAGAAGACCACGCTGTACCGCATCGCGGACGTCCATGGCGGACGCGTCGCCGTCACCACCACCGTTTTCATGGCGCCGTTTCCGAAGCGATTCCGGGGCGAACGCGTGCTCACGGAACCGGAACGCATTGAGGGGGCGGTACTGGATGCCGCCGAGGACAGCGATCGCGTCGCCTACGCCTGCACATCGGAAAAACCCGGCCGCCATGGCGGCGTTCCGAGCGATCGGATTCACCGCATCCACCAGGACGGCGGCTTCGCGCTGACACTGGTGAAGGCCGACGGCGCGCGAATGCGCGGAATCAAGGCACCCTCGGAGCGGGAGCCGAACCTCCCTCCCGGCACCGACCTGGTCCTGTACCTGGTATCCGCGGCCACACTGGGCGAGCCCCTGGACGAGGCGGTAGCCCACCGGGTCGAGAAACTGGAGACCATAATGCAACTGCCCCGCGGGGGGACGATCGGCCCCGGACACATCGCCCGTTTGCTGACCTCGCCGGAAGGCGCTCTACAGGGCGTCGGCGGCGCTCGTCTCGTCCCCGTGATCAACCAGGTGGATGACGCGGAACGGCACCGCGCTGCGCGCGCGGCCGCCGAGCTGGCGCTGGAGAATGCAAAAGGTCATTTCGACCGCGTAATCCTGGCGAGCATGCGACGCGACCGGCCTATCGTGGAAGTCGTCCACGGTGACGGCCACCCCGATTGAAGGCTTACAATGGGGGCCATGAGCACTGCGATGTCCAATGAGGAGCCGATGGCAACTGTCACGATTCGCATCCCCGCGGCGCTGAGGGAGCTCGCCGGGGGCGCGGAGGAACTGGACGTTCGCGCGGACTCCGTGCGCGATGCCCTGGAGCGACTCGGCCAGGAACACCGGCTGCTTGTCCAGAGGATTCTCACCCGCGCCGGCGAGCTGCGCCCCTATGTGAACCTCTTTCTGGACGACAGCGACGTGCGTCTGCTGCAGGGGCTGGACACCCCGGTACAACCGCGGCAAACGCTGATTGTTATGCCATCCGTCGCTGGCGGTTGAGGACGCCGACACCATGAGTCAACGCGACCGCCACCTGGAGGAGCTGGGCCGCCATGTGCCGACCGTTGCGCCGGCAGACGCTGTGACGCGGCAGGGGACCGGCGCCGTTCTCATCGACATACGCGAGCCCGAAGAACGTGCGGAGGGGGCCCCCGTCGGCGCGGTCACGATCCCTCGCGGATTCCTGGAACTGCGCATCGACCAGCACGCTCCGGACCCGGATCACCCGCTCATGATCATCTGCGGCTCGGGGACTCGATCATTACTGGCCGCCGACGCCCTTCGGCGCATGGGCTATCGGCAGGTAACCAATGTTGCCGGCGGCTTTCAGCGCTGGCGTGCAGAAGGTCACCCCGTTTATGTCCCGAGCTCGGACGCGGACCCGCAGCGCCAACGCTATCTGCGCCAGATGGCCATACCGGAGATCGGCGAGGCGGGACAGCAGCGGCTGGGCACCTCGCGGGTACTGATTGTCGGCGCCGGCGGCCTCGGTTCGCCGGCGGCACTCTATCTGGCCGCCGCCGGGGTCGGCACGCTGGGCATGGTGGACGACGACCGGGTGGAACGCAGCAACCTTCATCGTCAGATCCTGCATCCGGAGAGCCGGGTCGGAATGAGCAAGGTCGCATCGGCCCAGGCAAGCGTTGCCGCCATCAACTCGGCGGTGACATTCATCGGTCACGACCAGCGGATGAACACGGACAACGCCGCAGCACTTATTGCCGGTTACGATCTGGTCATCGACGGCTCGGACAACTTCGAGACCCGCTACGCACTCAACGACGCCTGCGTGGCTGCAGGTGTCCCGCTCGTGCACGGCTCCGTCTACCGCTTCGAAGGCCAGGTGGCCGCCTTCTGGCCCGCTCGGGAAGGGCCCTGCTACCGCTGCGTGTTTCCCGAACCGCCGCCGGCGGAGATGGCGCCGTCCTGCGCGGAGGCCGGTGTCCTCGGCGTTCTGCCGGGTATCATCGGCCTGTTCCAGGCCACCGAGGCGGTAAAGCTGCTGCTGGGCCTGGGGCAACCTCTGCTCGGGCGACTGCTGGCCTACGATGCCCTGCGCAGCGAAGTCCGCACGCTGCGAATCGCCCGCCGGCCCGACTGCGAATGTCGCCACCAGAGCACGGACACCGTTCCGGCTTGAACAGCCGAAGGAAACCGAACCGTGAATGAAGAAACCGCCACCCTGACAACGGATGCCGTCACCGGAGTCGTCCTGGCCGGCGGCCGTGCGACCCGGATGGGCGGCCGCGACAAGGGGCTGGTGCCGGTGAACGGCAAGCCCATGATCGAGCACGTTCTTGCCGCTCTGACTCCCCAGGTTGGCGGGCTCATGATCAACGCCAACCGCAATCGCCACGTGTACGAGTCCTATGGCCACACGGTGTTCGGTGATGACCTGGAGGACTATCAGGGCCCCCTGGCAGGTATGGCCGGCGCCATGGCACGGGCATCCACGCCACTGATCCTCACGGTGCCCTGCGACGGTCCGCTGATCCCGTCGGACCTCGCCCGACGCCTGCTGGAGGCGCTGAATGCAGCCGGAGCGGCCGTAGCGGTGGCTCACGACGGCGAGCGCCTGCAGCCCGTCTACGCCCTCCTCCGCACCGATCTGGCGGACAGCTTGCGTGCGTATCTCGACAGCGGCGAGCGCAAGATCGACCGCTGGTATCGACAATTGAACATGACCACCGTGGACTTCTCGGACCAGCCCGAGCTGTTCCTGAACATCAACACCCCCGCCGATCGCGACCGTCTCGGTCAACGGATGGGCGGAGCGGAAAGCGCCGGGAGCGAGCCATGAGCGGAAAGGCGGAAGCCGTCAAGCGGGCGCGTGGGTGCGGGCACGATGCGCCGGCCATGTCCGTGGACGACGCTCTGCAGCGGATACGCGACGTCCTCGCCCCCGTGTCGCTGGACGAGCGTGTCGCCCTCCGTGACGCCCTCGGGCGGGTCCTCGGCGAGCGCATCGTATCGACTGTCGATGTGCCCGCCAGCGACAATTCCGCCATGGACGGCTACGCGGTCCGAGGCGACGATCTTGCAAGCGCGGTCAACGAACCGTTGCGGCTGGTGGGAGAGGCCTTCGCCGGGCATCCCTACGACGGTACGGTCTCCGCGGGCGAGTGCGTGCGCATCATGACGGGAGGCGTCGTGCCCGACGGCACCGATACCGTGGTCATGCAGGAACGCGTCCGCCGCGAGGAAGAGCTCATCTGGATCGGTGAGGGCCACCGGCGCGGTCAGCATGTTCGTTACCGCGGAGAGGACCTGGCCGCCGGGCAAACCGTCCTTGAGCCCGGTCGTCGCCTCACGGCCCCTGATCTGGGGTTGCTCGCGTCGCTCGGCGTACCGGAAGTCCGAGTGCGGCGCCGCGTCCGGGTGGCGTTTTTCTCCACCGGCGACGAACTGAAATCGGTGGGCGAGCAGCTGGATGCCGGTGATGTCTACGACAGCAACCGCTATACGCTCCACGCCATGCTCCAACGCTTCGGCGCAGACATTCTGGACCTGGGCGTGGTCGGCGACGACGCCGAGACCCTGGCCGCCACTCTGGACCGCGCCTGCCGGGATGCCGACGTGGTCGTCACCACGGGCGGGGTTTCCGTGGGTGAGGCGGACCACATAACGCCCCTGCTGGCCGAACGCGGCGACATCGGCTTCTGGAGCGTCAACATGAAGCCAGGGCGGCCGCTGGCCTTCGGACGGCTCGGCAGCGCGGCCTTCTTCGGTCTTCCGGGGAACCCCGTTTCCGTAATGGTGACTTTCTACCAGATCGTGCTGCCGGCACTGGAACACGTTCAGGGAATGACACCCACGCCGCGTCTGCGCCTGCGGGCACGAAGCGCCGAACACATCCGCCAGAAGTCAGGCCGGCGGGAGTTCCAGCGCGGCGTTCTTACCACCGCCACCGACGGCACGCCCGAAGTCCGCATCACCGGAATGCAGGGCTCCGGAATTCTCCGTTCCATGAGCGAAGCGAACTGCTTCGTCATTGTGCCCGAGGACAGCGAGGGCGTAGAGCCCGGCACCTGGGTGGATGTGGAACCCTTCGCCGGGCTCGTCTAGGGAAGCGCCGAATTGTTCAGCGCTTCCCTAACCGGATCTATTCCAGTTTCACCGTCCCGTCGACCGTGTGTTGCAGCCCCAGGTCGGGCATTTCCAGCGTCACTTTCACCGGCAGTTCGGCCCGATCGTCGATACGGCCTGCCTCCAGCGCTTCGCGTACTGCACTCTCGATCTCTCGCTGGGAGGTAACCCCCACCTGCTTGAGAAACTTGCGAATGCTCATGTTGAATGCGTCTTCGTTCATTGCCGCCTCCCTTCTGGTAGCGCTGCCAACAGTCTAGCCAAGCCGCGCGATGGGGGTACGTTGTCGGCCGGATGGCCGCCGCGCCGCTTAGCGCCCTACAAGTCGATTCAACTGCATGTAGTTGCATGAATTACAGTCTTGACGCTGTATGCAGTGGCTTTCATGCTCGACGCTTCAGAGACCACTGTGCAACAGGCCCGGCATCATGGAGGAGATGAATCAGGCGCTTTCGACGGCAGTACGGCTGATTCTCAACGGCGACGACGCCCTTGGCGAGATCGTCGCCCTCTCGCTGAGGGTCAGCCTCAGCGCCGTCGCCATCGCCGTCGCCGCGGGCTTGCCGCTCGGCGCCTTCGTCGCTCTGCTGCGCTTCCCCGGGCGACGGCTCGTGGCAGCCGTGCTGAATGCCTTCATGGGACTGCCGCCTGTGGTCGTCGGTCTGTTCGTCTACCTGATGCTGTCGCGCTCCGGGCCGCTGGGCGAACTCGGCCTGCTGTTCACGCCTACGGCCATGATCATCGCCCAGGCCGTTCTGGTGACACCGATCATCGCCGCACTGAGCCGTCAGACCCTGGAAGACCTGGACCAGGAGTATCGGGAACACCTGATCGCTCTTGGGGCCGGGTCCCTGAACCGGGTGGCCGCGCTTATCTGGGACGGTCGTTTCAGCCTGGTCACGGCGGTGCTGGCCGGATTCGGACGGGCCATCGCGGAGGTGGGCGCGGTCATCATCG
>JASFMS010000144.1:0-5700 GCA_050117435.1 Ectothiorhodospiraceae bacterium
TCATCGATTCATTGCGGGAACAGAAGCGTCAACTGCGCTCTGAACCCCCAGCCCTCCGCACCATTGTCGGGCGACTCCGCCCAGTAGCGCGCGCCGACACCGAGCTGAAGCGGGAGCCCCCCCGGCGCGAACAACTGCGCCACTGTGGCGTTTATCGGCACCGACCATGCCTCGTTTTCCCAGTCGTAGGTCGACTCCGTATTGAGGCTGAAGGTGGTGCTGCTTCGAGTCACATAGGCGAAAAACGGCTGCATGAAGGTCGCGTTGATGTCGGGACGGTCGTCGTCCCCCGCCACGGACCAGATGTGGTTGACGAGTGCCCCGTAGGTCAGCGGACCGGATTGCTTGAGAGCAACCGCCGTCGGACCCAGGCCCCATTTCTCGCTCCCCAGCCTGTCCTTGGAGGCAGTCGGCAGGAGCTCCACGGGGCCTACGCCCCAGATCCAACCACCGGCGGTGGGTGATTTGGGCGAGAAGAACTGGCTCGCGAGTATGTCGCCGAGTCCGGAATCGCTGCGTCCATCCGGAATGTCGTTCTGGTCCAGCAGCGGGACAATGGTGCGCGTTATCAGGTTCCAGTCGCTATTCAGGCTCACCGGGATAACCGGCTGGATGTTGAGCCTGTTGACGGAGCCCTTGTCGTTCGGGCCGAAGTTTTCATCATAGTTGTACTGAAACGGCACGCTGATCAACGACGCAACCGGGTTGGCGAGCTGCGCGGCCAGATCGGCGGCCCCCCCGTCCTGAGCCGCGGCCCCTTTGGCGGCGGCAACCGCCAGGATCATCGATACCGGCCCTACGAGCGCTCTCTTCACCTCGGCCTCCGTGCGCTTTCACGCGTTTCGCAAGGGGGTGACGGTTCCATCCTGACCTCACGGCGGACTGCCTGACGAAGCCACTCCGCAGACCCGTCCCCTACAGGCGCGAGCGTATTCCGACCCGCCCCCCCACAACCATTGGACCTTGGTCGTAGACAAGTGCCGCTTGATACCCGCGTCTGCGACCCGGCCGGTTAGCCGCGTCCCGCCCCCGGCCTTCGCGGATACACCGTTCAGAAATAGAGCAGTCCGTATACGTAGGCGCCACGGTACAGATCCGTGACATCGGTATTCTCGCCGTCATCATCGATATTGACGTCAAGCGCCAGCCGGCTCAGCGATGCTCCCAGACCGAAATTCCGGAACAGGCGGTAATCGAGGCCCGCCTCCAGTTCGATCAGCGAGCCACGGACGAAATCGTCGTACTCGATGTAGAAAGTCTCCGTGTTCACCCGTACTGTGAGACGCGGCGTAACGGAATAGTCCATGCGAAAGCCGAAAACCGGCATCGGCGCTGTCGTCGCGGTCTTCTCGGATACCGCGCCCGTCGTGTCCTCCAGTTCCGCCTCGAAATCCATGACCTCCACACCGGCGGAAACCGACAGCTCGACCTTCGGCACGTGATAGAAGCTGTATGCGTACGCCAACTTGTAGAAATCGTTCTGAATTCGGCTGTCCACCTTGGACTCGACCGTGAAAGTCCGGTCGCCGAACTGGATCGTTCGCGCCAGGCGTCGGGAGCCCGTCCGCTCGGTCTGAAACGCACGGAACTCGACCCGGTGCCGATCGTTGAAACGGAAGTAGCCTTCGACACGGGGCGTATTGACGGTGTCCTCTCCGCCGAGATCCCGTTCAAAATCGATGCGTGTTCCCAGGGTGTTCGTCCTGCTCAGGAAGAGCTCGGTGCTTGAATCGAGGACGTTGTAGCCACCCAGCTTGAGCACGAACCTGTCGGGAAGGGATTCGTCCTCATCCTGCGCGGCAGCGCCCGGCGCCCCAACCACGGCGAGCGCCAGCACCACGGCGGGAAACGCGTAACGGGCGGCCTTTGGCAGGTTCATCCAGATTACCCACATCATCTCGTCCTCTGAGTTACGCCACCCCGGAGCTGGTAGAACACCCACAAAACCATCTCCGCGACAGCGGACACTCTCTGGATGCACACGGCCCCGTCGTGCCGGGCCACCAACCCGTCACACGGCGGCGGCACAGCACCACCATTTCACCGAACGCTAGACGTGGAAAGGCCGCGGCACAATTGGACCAAAGTGCCATTTACGAGTCGCGATGGCGTGCCTAAATGAATGGAGTCAACGGACACGCCAGCCAGGAAATGCCAGTGCGAGATCTGCCCCAACTCCGGGTCGTCCCCCCCGGTACCACGGTGGCCGGCGTGATTGCGTTTCGCCTGCCGGCTCTGGCGCTTTTCCTCGGTTTGGTGCTACTCGCGGCGGGATGCGCAACGCTTCCCGAGGGCTTCGAACGGCCCACTTCCTACGCCCTTGAGGATACCAATGACACAATCTTGGGAGTGGCCACCCGGAAGCGGTTGGCGGAGCACCCGGACAAAGAGGCCGGGTTTCGCCCGCTCTCCAGCGGCATCGAAGCCCTTACAGCCCGCGCCGTTCTGGCACAGCTGGCCGAGCGCAGCATCGACGCCCAGTACTATCTGCTCCATGACGACCTGACGGGATGGTATTTCATTTACGAACTGCTCCGCGCCGCCGACCGCGGCGTGCGCGTCCGCCTTCTGGTGGACGATATGGCCATCCCCGGACGCGACCCACAGATTGCGGCGTTTGCCGCCCACCCGAATATTGAAGTCCGAGTATTCAACCCGTTCAGCCGCAATGCGCCGCGCACGACACAGTACGTGACGCGTTTCGGCTCGGTCACGCGACGGATGCACAACAAGTCCTTCACCGTCGACAACCAGGTCACGATTCTGGGCGGCCGCAACATCGGCGACGAGTACTTCGAGGCGAACCCAGCGGTGGCCTACGGCGACATGGACGTTATTCTCATCGGTCCCCCGGTACACAGCGTTTCCGCCTCCTTCGACCAATACTGGAACAGCGACCTGTCCTACCCGATCTCCGTGCTTTTCAGTGAGACGCCGTCGCAGGCCGATATCGAAATAGGCCGTGAAAAACTCGCTCAATACATCGAGCGGAACAGGAACTCCGCCTATGCCGAGGCATTGAGGACCTCGGACCTGGCGAACGAGCTACGGGGGCAAGGCGAACTGGACTACTTCTGGGGCGATGCCGTTGTCGTCTACGACGAGCCGGGCAAGGTCGCTGCGAGTCGCGAGAAAAAGTCCCTCCACCTCCTGCCCAAGCTGCGGCCCTTCTTCGACAGGCTCAACAGCGAACTGATACTGATCGCCGCCTACTTCGTTCCCGGACGTGACGGGACGGACTACCTTACGGGGCTCAGCAAGCGGGGTGTGAGGGTTCGCATTCTGACGAACTCGCTGGCGGCGACGGATGTCACGGCGGTGCACGCCGGTTATGCCCGCTACCGAAAGGCCCTCCTGAAGGCCGGAATCGAGCTCTACGAGATGAAACCGACCGCGGTCACCGATGTGGAACGCAGAGAGCGCCAGAAGAAGACCGCCGGTTTTGCCGGATCGTCCAAGGCCAGTCTGCACGCCAAGTCATTCGTGCTGGACCGGGAGGAAGTATTCATAGGTTCCCTGAACCTCGATCCCCGCTCGGCCAACGAGAATACGGAGATCGGAGTCGTCATGGACAACCGCAGGATGGCAGAAGGCGTCGCGCGCTGGTTCGACGACAACATCGACCGCATCGCCTACCGGGTCAAACTCTGCGGAAAGGAGGACGACTGCAGCGGTCTTCGCTGGTACGAGCAACGGCCCGACGGCAAGACCCGAGTCTACGATGCCGATCCCCATACGAGCCTGTGGCGCCGCATCAAGGTCAACCTGTTGAGACTGTTGCCCTTCGAATCTCAGTTGTAGGTCCTCGCGGCACCGGGCCGCCCCGTCGCCGGACGGCGAGACGGCGAAAATGAATCACGGAAACCCCTCGTTCGGGGCGTGTCACTCTCGAAGCCGCGCGGAATCCGTGCTGGCGAAAGGGCTGGAGCAGGTGCCCGGAAGCCACGTTCTTCGTTACGCGCGAGTCCTCGCCCTCGTGCGGCTGAACATCGCGGCCGAAGCCCCGGAAACTCTGAGGCGGGCAGCGCGGCTGGCGCCGGACGACGCTCGATGCGCCTCCGTCTACGCGTTTGCGCTGAACGCCGCGGGGCGGTGGCCGCGTTGGCAGCTGCATCTTTCCTCTGTCGATGGGAGAGCAGATGGAACGGCCGCTCTTCCTCGGGCGGCTCGCCGGCTTCGCTACGGCTTGGCCGCGGGATAGACCGTTTTCCAGTCCTGTTTCATGTCCACAACCGTCCAGCCCCTTTTCCTCGCCTCGTTCAGGGCCTTGTCCAATGTGCCGATGTGGCTCTTCCGGTCGTAGGCGAACTCGCGTTCGCCGTCCGTGTGATGCACGAACATTGTGAAACGCGGACCATCGCCGGCGGCAGACCATTGCGCCATGGGGAGATCGCCGTCGGAATTGCCCGCGACGAAGATCGGGCGACGCCCGACATGACGAACGATGCCCACCGGCTTTCCGCCCTTGTCGTCGATGAAGGCGATGTCCGGGTCCTTGAGCACCTCCGGGACCCCATCGACGATCTCGAAGCGTGCCTTGCCCAGGCTGCCGATCACGTTCTCCGGCGGCACGCCGTAGAGGTTCTCGGCGAAGGCGCGCATGAAATCCACGCCGCCGCCCGAGACGATATACACCGAGAAATCGTTTGCCCGCAGGTAGTCGAGCAGTTCCAGCATCGGCTGAAAGACCATGTCCGTATACTTCCGCCCCGTCACGGGATGATGTGCCGTGGCGATCCAGTCGCGGGCAGAGGCGGTGAAGTTCTGGACTGTCGTCCCGGAATGCGTGGCGGTCAGCAGTTCCAGCAGTGCCTTTTCTCCGCCCGCCTTCAGGCTTTTCACGTCCCCGGCCGCCGCGGCCTTCAGTGCGGGTGTCGAGGCCCAGGACGGGTCCGCCGCCGCAAGCTCCCTGGCGCGGTCGAGCGCGAAGAAAAGCTGAAAGTAGACCGGCTGTTCCGACCACAGCGTGCCGTCGTTGTCCAGCACGGCGACACGCTGTTCCACGGGAACGAAGCGATCGCTACCCGGTTGCGCGACACCCCGCACGAAATCGATGATCGCAGCCTTCCTCGGGCCTTCGTTCCACGACGCTAGATCCGCCGCGAATGCCGACATCGACCAGAGAACCAGCGCGAGGGATGCGCCCAGTCCCCATATCCACCGAGACGTATGGGTAGGCCCTGCATAGTTTGCCATTCGAGATCTCCTGGTCGGGCTGGAACGGCAGCCAAGCCACAACGGCTGATTGCCCCCGGAAGGCGTCGATTGCCGCTGGGCGGCGGGATGTTGAATGCCCTCAGGACGAGATTCGGTTTTTCAACCCAGGCCGCCGCGAATGCCGGATTCCCCGCTGCCGGCAGCCCCGCGACCGGCAATACCGCACAGTCACGGAAGGGGGGTTTGAAACTGACTGGCTGTGATATGAGCGCCAGACCTCTCTGAGTGTGAACCTCGCTTCGAAGCGGTCCGGAGCTCTCTCTATGGCATAGACCTTCGGACGCAACGAAGATACGACAAACACCGGCTCATGCGGCGACGCCGCTGCACTCGCGCGTCACCGAGAGCAGACGAAAGGCGCCATGGAGACGCGCTCTCCTGGGCCCAGCCGATGCCTGCCGAGCGTGGATTACGGAAGTTGAATGGCCGCAGCAATCTGCTGCGGCCATTCTCAATGCCGGTCGGGCGGTGTTGAAACCCGGA
>JASFMS010000145.1:0-5687 GCA_050117435.1 Ectothiorhodospiraceae bacterium
GGGATTGAGCATGGCGAACTTGGATTTGGCCTCGGAGCCGCCGCCCTTGGCCGCCAGCTCCACCTCCACCCGGTCGCCGGGCACCAGGTCCATGTAGATCACGGCAGGGGTGTTGTCCCGGGTGTTCTCCCGCTTGCCCGCCGGATCGCGCAGTATGGAGGCACGCAGCTTGTTGTCCGGGAGATTGTAGGCGCGGCGCACGCCCTCGTTGACCATGTCCTCCACGCTCATCTCGGCGTCCCAGCGCACGTCCATCCCCACCTTGAGGAAGACGGTGACAATGCCCGTATCCTGGCAGATAGGCCGGTGACCCTCCGCGCACATGCGCGAGTTCACAAGGATCTGGGCCATGGCGTCTTTCGCCGCCGGGTTCTCCTCGCGCTCGTACGCCTCGTTGACCGCCTCGATGAAATCCCTGGGATGGTAGTAGGAGATGTACTGAAGGGCGTCCGCGACGCTCTGTATCAGGTCGTCCTGGCGGATGGTGGTCATAGGGGCGCCTCTCGTGGAAAACCGGTGTTTGCGCAGAAAATCGGTTGACGGTTATACCACAATCATGGCCCTGCCTCACGGCGCACCACAGTTGCGCACCAGCGCGGTGCGGCGGCGAACAACGGCACCAGAACAGTGCGGACCCTCATCGACGCAGCACCTTCGCATTGAACCACCTTGCTGTTAATAAAGAACTTTCCGGATTGGCACAGTTCGCGCATTAGCCCTCGTCGAAGTCAGCCCGCCCGAGCGGGCCGACACCAATGATCCAATCCTTTGGAACCCGGACGGGGGGACAGTCGATGGATGCGGTAACGGAACTCTCCTACGCACTCGATACATTCTATTTTCTGGTAACCGGCGCGCTGGTCATGTGGATGGCCGCCGGCTTCGCCATGCTGGAATCCGGCCTGGTGCGCGCGAAGAACACCGCCGAGATACTCACCAAGAACGTGGCCCTCTACGCGGTGGCCTGCATCATGTACATGCTGGTGGGCTACCAGATCATGTACGGAGACTCCGTGAACTCGGTGATCCCGGGCCTGGGCTTCCTCATCGGCGCGGACAACACCACGGCGGCGGTTCTGGCCGGCGGTGACGGGGCGCCCTACTACTCCGTGCTGGCGGATTTCTTCTTCCAGGTGGTGTTCGTGGCAACGGCCATGTCCATCGTCTCCGGTGCCGTGGCCGAGCGCATGAAGCTCTGGGTTTTCCTGGGCTTCGCCGTGGTCATGACCGGCTTCATCTACCCGGTGCAGGGCTTCTGGAAGTGGGGCGGCGGCTTCCTGGATCAGCTCGGCTTCCAGGATTTCGCCGGCTCCGGCGTGGTGCACCTCTGCGGTGCGGCCGCCGCGCTGGCCGGCGTACTGCTGCTGGGTCCGCGCCTCGGCAAATACGGCCCGAAAGGCGAGGTCCGGGCGATCCCCGGCGCCAACATGCCGCTCGCCGCACTCGGTACGCTGATTCTCTGGCTCGGCTGGTTCGGCTTCAACGGCGGCTCCGAGCTCAAGGTCTCCAACGTGGTTGAGGCCAACGCCGTCGCCGCGGTGTTCGTGAACACCAACATGGCCGCCGCCGGGGGCGCCGTCATTGCCGCGCTCGTGGCGCGCATGAGCTTCGGCAAGACCGATCTGACCATGCTGCTCAATGGTGCGATTGCCGGCCTCGTGGCCATCACGGCGGAGCCGCTGGCTCCCTCTCCGCTGCTCGCTACCGCCGTCGGCGCCGTGGGCGGTGCTCTGGTGGTGGGCTCCGTGCTCTTCATCGACAAGCTGCACATCGACGACCCGGTGGGCGCAATCTCGGCCCACGGCACGGTGGGCATCTGGGGTCTGCTGGCAGTACCCCTGTCCAACACCGACGCCACCTTCGGCGCCCAGCTGATCGGCATCGTGTCCATCTTCGCCTGGGTGTTCGGTACCAGCCTGGTGGTGTGGGGCATCCTCAAGGCGGTAGTCGGTCTGCGCGTCAGCGAAGAAGAGGAACGCGAGGGCGTGGACCTGGCAGAGTGCGGCCTGCACGCCTACCCGGAGTTCACCGGCGGCGACAGCGGCCCGGGCCGCAGTGGCGGCGACCGGATGAAGGCCCCGGCTTCCAGCAGCGTCTCCGGCACGCCCAAGAAGCCGATCACGCCTCAGCCGTCGCACTGAACAGGAACAACAACAATAACGCTCGTTCGGGCGCCGCTTGCGGCGCCCGTTTTCTTTGTCCGCTCCCTGCCCTCGCGCGGCGACCGGTGATAATCTGTCGCATCATGACGGAACAGAACCCCAACGCCGCGGGACCACGCGTTCGCCGCGTCCCGGACGGGGACGACCGGCCGCGGCTTCAGTGCCCCGACTGCGGTTACATCGCCTACGAGAACCCCCGCATCGTGGTTGGCGCCGTCTGCCACTGGGGCGACCGTATCCTGCTGTGCCGTCGCGCCATAGAGCCTCGCACCGGCTACTGGACCCTGCCCGCCGGCTATCTCGAACTGCACGAAAGCACCGAAGACGGTGCGCGCCGGGAAGCGTGGGAGGAAGCACGAGCCGAGCTGGAACTGGGCGACCTGCTGGCCGTCTACAACATCACACGCATCAATCAGGTCCAGCTCATCTACCGCGCCCGCTTGATGAACCCGGAAGTCGCCGCTGGGCCGGAGTCCCTGGAGGTCGGCCTGTTCGCATGGGACGAAATCCCCTGGGAAGAGCTGGCTTTTCCCACGGTGAAGTGGGCTCTGGAGCGCTACCGGGCGACCATGGATCAACCCGTCGTGGCCGCGGCCGCCAACCCGGAGGCGGAGATACCGCTGCATCGCTGGTAGTGCCAAGACCTGAAGGCTCGCCCGTGGGAATTCACTGCGTGCTTGCGGCCCCCGTCCCGCGTCGATAATCTCCAGTTAAAGAAGAGGAATACCGGCCGCCTATTCAACGCGGGCCGGGACGGAGCCAGGAAGATGCCGAACCCGGACAATCTCGACCCTCAGCTGCTGCAGCGCCTGCTGGACGCCTCCCACGACGGAATTACCGTTGCCGAGCAGGAAGGGGACGACACGATTCTGATCTACGTGAATGCCGCTTTCGAGCGTCTGACCGGCTATGACCGTGACGAGGTGCTGTTTCGCGATTGCCGCTTCCTTCAGGGGGAGGACCGGGATCAGCCCGCGCGCCGACGGATTCGGGAGGCCCTGAATCAGGGCCGGCCCTGCCGCGAGGTGATCCGGAACTACCGCAAGGACGGCACCGCCTTCTGGAATGAGCTCAGCATCACGCCGGTGTTCAACGATCAGGATCAGCTCACCTACTTCATCGGTGTCCAGAAAGACGTCACCGACATCGTGAACGCCGAAGAGGAACTGAAGCGGCTGCGTCGGCAGCTGGACACCTGCCGTGGCGAAAACCACCCGGTGTCCTGACAGGACTCCAGTCAGCTCCCCGGGTTGCACTCGGGTACCCCCTGCCGTATACAGACAGTGTACGGATTCCACCAGGGAGAGGTGCCATGAGGAAGCTCGCAGTTCTGGCGTTCAGCGTCTTTGCCGGAGTCGCACTGGCCGAAGACGACGATATCGAATCCCGCACCGAGGCAGCCGACAAGCTCTCCGCCCAATTCCTGGGTGAGCTCAAATCCGCACTGGTAGAGGAAATGCAGCAGGGCGGCCCGGCTGCCGCCATCGGCGTGTGCACGGATCTCGCTCCGGAAATCGCCGGTCGGCTGTCGCGTGAGACGGGTTGGCGGGTAACGCGGGTGGGCACCCGCGTGCGCAACCCGCTGCTCGGCATGCCCGATCCCTGGGAGCAACAGGCGCTTCAGAAACTCCAGCAGGAACTCGATAGCGGGGCGCAACCGCCCCTGAGCCACAGCGAGATCGTGGAGGAACCCGGCGGCCGCTACTTCCGCTACGTGAGGGCAATCAACGTCGGTGGACCGTGCCTGGCATGTCACGGGTCGAAAGACCAGATGTCCTCCGAGGTGCGCCACCTGTTGGCGGAACGCTACCCTCACGACCAAGCCACCGGCTACGCGCTCGGGGACCTCCGCGGAGCGGTCAGCATCAAGCAGCCGCTGGCGATGAAGCCGCAACCCACGGCGGAATGACGTCTGCGCCGGCCGCTACCAATGGCGTACGCGGCCGGTGTCGACATGCACGAAGCCTGAGCGCGGGTAATAACCGACGCCACCGGCACGCAACGCCAGAGCGGCGCCACGCAGGTCGCTGAGCGGAACTCCCGCCAGGGCGATGTCCGCGGCGCGGCCCTCCATATGCAGGCTGCGCTTGGCAACACCGCTGGAACGGGCGCGAAGCATGGCGTTGGTTTTCGGCGAACGGTAGCCGGATATGATCCGGAACGGCTCGGCCACCGCGACGCTGCGCTCCAGGCGATGGAGCAGATCAAGCAGGTCCCGGTCGATGGGCATGGTTGTGCCGGTGCGGAAATCCCGAAGGATCCAGTTCACCGCCTTCAGCGCCTCCGGCCGGTAGATGCCGTGGCGCCAGTAAACCGTCTCCAGCGACTCTCCCGTGTGCAGGTTGTAGAACGCCAGCGAGCGTTTCCCCTGCTTGCGGGTGATCCCCGCCGACGCCACGGACGGCAGTGCCATTCCGACAAGCGCTGCCGCACCGGCCCCTAGCAGCCGCCGCCGAGCCGCACTGAACGTGGTGTTTGCCACCCCCGTATCCGACATGGTCAAAAGCCCTCAACTTGTACTCTCACCCCGTGTCCTTTTTAGCACGGACATCTCCCGGTCGATGGGAATCCGTTCACATCGACTCCCGGTTCTGCGGAAAGCGAAAGTAAAACTGGCAATACCAGTGACCACGTTAGTAATGTGACGATGAGTTTCCCCTCAGAGGTGTCAAACCAATGGAAGCGGACTCCACGACGGCTCGCGCCACCCTGGGCGGTGGCTGTTTCTGGTGCCTGGAAGCGGTGTTCCGGCGATTGCGCGGCGTCGTTTCCGTGGATTCCGGGTACGCCGGCGGCGAGACCGCCGACCCGACCTACGAAGCCGTTTGCACCGGCACCACCGGGCACGCGGAGGTAGTACAGATCGAGTACCGGCCGGAAGAGATAGGCTTCGAGGACCTGTTACAGGTGTTCTTCGCCGTGCACGATCCGACCACGCCGAACCGGCAGGGCCATGATGTCGGCCCCCAGTACCGGTCCATCGTCCTGTTCCATGACGACGAGCAGCGGCGGCTCGCCGAAGCCATGATCCGGCGGCTCGAGAACGAGGGGGCCTTCGAGAATCCGATCGTGACGCAGGTGGAACCGCTGGAACGCTTCTACCCGGCCGAGGCGTATCACCGGGACTATTTCGAGCGCAACGGCCGCCAGCCGTACTGCCAGGTGGTCATCGCGCCCAAGCTCGGCACATTCCGGCAGCAATTCGCGAAGCTGCTCAGGGACCAGGGCTCGTAGAGTATTCAGACGGGTTCCTGAACGAGCACCCAGGGAGCGACCACAACGGCCCACAGGGCGGGATCACGCCTGCCCCAGTCCTCGGCATCCTCCACGGTGGTGCGCCGCACCTCACCGGCGGTGAGCCAGCGCTCCACCGCCGGGCGGTCGTCCTCGGCGAACCGGCTGGCCACCTCCACCAGATCCAGATCCGCGGACACCCGAACCACCGCGCCCCGCGCGAAATGGCGCTCCAGCTCCGCCCAGCTCAGCTGCGCCGTCTCGGCATTGAGACGCGTGCGCAGATTGTCG
>JASFMS010000146.1:0-5681 GCA_050117435.1 Ectothiorhodospiraceae bacterium
GCAGGCGGCACGCCGGGCCGTGGACGAGAGCGAAAAGCCGCCACTGCTCATCGGGGTTACCGTGCTGACCAGCCACAGCAGCGCGACCCTGGAGCAGATCGGCCTGCAGGGCACCCCGGAACAGGCCGCGCTGCGGCTGGCGTCGCTGACCCGCGACTGCGGTCTTGACGGCGTCGTTTGTTCCGCGCGGGAAGCGCCGGCCCTGCGCGAGTCCCTCGGCGCCGACTTCCGGCTGGTGACGCCGGGCATTCGTCCCCAGGGAGCGGAAAGCGGTGACCAAACCCGCGTCATGACGCCGTCCCGCGCAATTCGGGCGGGCGCCGACTATCTGGTGATCGGTCGACCGATCACGCGGGCACCCGATCCTCTCGCCGCGCTTGCGGCCATCGAGGCCGAATTGGCCGTATAGGGCGTCAGTCGCTTCCTTCCGGGGGAGTCGGCGTCGCAAAGCAGCGCCAGCCCCTTCTTGAACTCAGCGGTGGTGTTGGTATTATTCAGTGTCCTGTCATGGAATTCGACAGGCAACAGGAAGTACACCCGGGGCCGCGCTCCCCGGCCACCATGGAATCACGGAAGGAGGTAAAACGAATGAAACGCCTGCCTGCATTCATGCTGCTCGTAGTGCTTGCTGCGACACCCGTGCTCGCACTCGCCGCCAGGATCAACATCAACACCGATAGTGCCAAGACGCTTGAGCAACTGGAGGGCGTCGGGCCGGTCAAGGCGCGGGCGATCGTGGCCTATCGGAAGTCGGACGGCGGCTTCGAATCTGTCGACGAACTCAAGGACGTGCAGGGAATCGGTCCGGCGACCGTCGAGGCCAATCGAAGCCGCATATCGCTGGAGTAGGCATTGGCAGAGAGGGTAGGAAAGGCCGCGCTTGGCGCGGCCTTTTTCGTTGGGTACGCTTCATTGACTGTGGCCGCAGGATGGAAGCCTGCCGCGGGGCGGAGCGCACCGTGGCATGCCCCATGCATGGGTTGGCGCTGAGTGCTACTGCGGACCAATCAACGGAGCTGGAGCCCTGACGCAATGAGCAATCGCATAAGGAAGGCAGTTTTTCCCGTCGCCGGACTCGGAACGCGCTTTCTGCCGGCTACCAAGGCCAATCCCAAGGAAATGCTGCCGGTGGTGGACAAGCCCCTGATTCAGTACGCCGCGGAAGAGGCGGTGCGTGCGGGAATCGAAACCCTGGTCTTCGTCACCGGCCGCAACAAGCGCAGCATTCCCGATCACTTCGACAAGGCCTACGAACTGGAGACGGAACTCGAGGCCAAGGGCAAGTACGACCGCCTCCGTGAGGTGCGCGAGATCCTGCCCAACGGGGTCAGCTGCATCTACATCCGCCAATCCGAGGCGCTGGGGCTGGGTCACGCCGTGTTGTGCGCCGAGCCGGCGGTGGGGGCCGAGCCGTTCGCCGTGATCCTCGCGGACGACCTTATCGACGATGACGCCGGGGCCGGCTGCCTGGCCCAGATGACCGAGCTGTTCGAAACCCACCAGTCCTCGCTGCTCGGTGTGCAGCGGGTACCGCAGGAGCACACCGACCGCTACGGCATTGTCAGCTCCACCGATGTGGAGCCTCGCCTGAGCCGGGTCAGCGGCATCGTCGAAAAGCCCAAGCCGGACGTGGCACCAAGCACCCTCGGCGTCGTGGGCCGTTACATTCTGACGCCGGGAATCTTCCAAAAGCTCCGCGATACGCCGCCCGGAGCCGGTGGCGAGATTCAGCTTACCGACGCCATCGCCGCTCTGATGAAGGACGAGTCGGTCTTCGCCTACGAGTTCCGCGGGACGCGTTACGATTGCGGCGACAAGCTCGGATACCTGCAGGCCACCATCGAGTACGGGCTCAAGCATCCGGAGCTGGGTCCCGCGTTCAAGGAGTACCTTGAGCGGCACTACTGCTAGCGATTCCCGCGAACGGTTCAGTGTTTACGCGGGCTAGCTGTCGGTTGTCGGCGACAATACGGCAAGGCCGCCGCACGGCCGCGATCGTCGGTATGCGGCAGGCGCGGTGGCATATCGCCGTGTCGCCGGCGGCCTACAGCCGTCGACGCGAGTTCGCGTCAGGACCTCGTTCCGGCTCCCTCGGGGCATGGGGTGGGAAGCATTGGCATGGCGGTTGCTGTGCTTCGCGTTGCAGTCACCCGGTAACGGACAGATCCCCGAATACGGAGAGGTTTCCCACCATGACGATACGCCTGCTGCCCGCGTGCCTCCTCGTTGCCTTCGCAGCTACCGCATCAGCGGGGGCAATGGCGGCCCTGGATGCCAACGGCGATGGTGCCATCAGCCCTCACGAGGCTGCAGCGAACCCTAAGGTCGCCGAGCAGTTCGAGAAGCTCGACCGCAACCAGGATCAGAAGCTGGACCGCCGGGAATTCTCCCGGTTCGAGACCGACACGTCGCCGCGCGAGTGAGGATCGACGGCGGTAACCACGGGACATTTGTCGGCGCTGGGCTAGACTGAGTGAGTCCGATCGGTTCCATGTAACCGTCGGCGAGGGGCGCGGGGCCAGTGATCTCGGCCAACGGATGTCGCGGCGACGCGACGGAGGATAGGGAAATGAAAGCCCAATGGATTATCGGTCTGATTACGGCCCTGTTCATGGGCGGCGCGATCGCCGCCGGAATGGCTGACATGAGCTCGCTCGACGCCAACGGCGACGGCATGATCAGCGCGGAAGAGGCTCAGGCGAACGCGGATCTCTCCAGCCAGTTCGACAGCCTCGACAGTAATGGCGACGGCCAGCTGGAAGAGGCCGAATTCGCCCAGTTCGAGACCATGCAGAAGTCGGAGTAGGGCTGCCGGCCACTGTTCCGGGCGCTCCCGCAAAGGAGCGCCCCCGTACCCTCCGACCGCCACGGGCGGCGCATTCCTGAGTCTTCCGAACATCCCTCCCCGGGGAACTCCATAGGTAGCGTACGGTTCTAACGGAACACCACCGGCGTCAAAGTGTGACGTGGTGGGCTTTTCATGACGGGATACGTCCCGCCCCATGATTCAAGGAACTGGAGGGTTCCGCTATGAAAGCAGTAAAGTATTTGATGGTTATAGCCCTGATGTTGCCGGTGTCCGCGGCGATTGCCGCCGGCGGGCAAGCCAAGGAACGTGCGTATCAGGCAATGCAGCAGCTTGATACGAACCACGACGGCTATATCGAGCAGAGTGAAGCGAAAACGGATCCGGCCCTTTCCCGGGACTTTCAGAAATTCGACGCCAACAACGATATGAAGCTGGACAAGGGTGAGTTTTCCCGCTTCGAGGCCGTTCAGGGAGGATCTCCGGAATAGGCCATCGGCAACCCGGGAGCGCCCCCGAGAGGGACGCTCCCTGCGCACCGGGATGCCGTGCCGTCAGGCGGGGATGACGCGAATGGGCGGGTGCCTCTACTTCAGACTTGCCGTCTGAGTGACGACCTTGCACCCGCGCAGGTGAAGTGTCGGCGGCTCAATGTCGAACTGGAACGGCGCAGCCCGTCGCAGCGCGCTGAGACCAAGGATATGGCGGGTCGAGCCCGGGAATACCGCCGCCTCCACGTCATGAAGCTCGCAACCGGAACCGATTTTTACAGTGGAGAGCCGGTAGACAGGAACCACCAGCTTGCGGCCGTCAGCCATCGTACCCATGAGATCCTTCACGTAGACCGCCTGCTCGCTCTCCTTCAGCGTGGCCAGCGTGTCCTCGTCGATGGTCATGTAGCTGGAGCCCGTGTCCACCAGAAAGTCGCCCGTCCCCCATCCGTCGATGGTGACGGGAACATAAAAGGTGGACGCTCCTTTGTCGTGCATGGCCACCGTGGTGGGCTCGGCATTAACGGGCCCAATCAGGCTCACGACCAGTATCGTGGCCGCCGCTATCCGGAATCGAATCTTCAACCTTGTCACCCCCGCCCGTGGCGTTCAGTGAGACCGTCTGCAGCCGTCTGATGCGGCCTGGTTCAGCCGTCTCGGCATATTACGACTGCACACATAGATAGCACGGGGGCGATCGGGCAACTGCGAGCCGGTTCACAGCTGCCAGCGGCGGAAACAAAAAACCCGCGCACGGTGGCGCGGGCTTTTTCGCAATCTATTTGGCTCCCCGGGACGGACTCGAACCGCCGACCCGGTGATTAACAGTCACCTGCTCTACCAACTGAGCTACCGGGGAATCGCCGTTACGAGTCGCGTATTGTACTGCGTGAATCGGCGGCGTCAACCGACGCTGACGGCCGCCTCCAGGCGGTCCATGGCACGCTCCAGCGTGGTCATGGAGGCGGCGTAGGCGACGCGGATATGGCCCGGCGCGCCAAAGGCTTCGCCTGGTACGAGCGCCAGTTCCGCCCGGTCGATCAGGTGCCGGGCCAATGCGGCGTCGCTGTCCAGTCGGAGATTGGACAGGACGCCGCGCACGTCGGGGAAGCAGTAGAAGGCGCCGTATCCGGGCTGGCACCGGATGCCCGGCATCGCCCGCAGGCGCTCCAGAACGTAGTCGTGGCGTTCGTGGAAGGCGTGGGCCATGCGGTCCACGCAGCTCTGGTCGCCGGCCAGTGCGGCCGTGGCGGCGGCCTGGGAGACGGAGCAGGGGTTCGAGGTGCTCTGGGACTGGATCTTGCGCATCGCGGCAATCACCGGCTCCGGCCCGGCGGCATAGCCGAGGCGCCAGCCGGTCATGGCGTAGCTTTTGGATACGCCGTTGATGACGGCGGTACGTTCCCGCAGCGCCGGGTACACGGCGGCGATGTTGGCGAAGGGCTCCGGTGCCCAGAGAATGCCTTCGTAGATGTCGTCGCTGGCGATGAAGATGTCCGGGTGACTCTCCAGAACGGTGCCCAGTGCCCGTAGCTCGTGAGCGCTGTAGACCGCGCCGGTGGGGTTGCAGGGGCTGTTCAGTACCAGCAGGCGAGTGCGGTCGGTTATGGCGTCTTCCAGCTGTTCGGGCGTGATCTTGAAGCCGTCCTCGGGTCGGGTGTCCACGATCTCCGGTACGCCGTCGGCGAGGCGGGTCATATCCGGATAGGAAACCCAGAATGGGGCGGGGATGATCACTTCATCCCCGGGATCCAGCACGGCGGCCATCAGGTTGTACAGGGCGTGTTTCGCCCCTGAGCAGGCGATGATCTCGCCCTCGCTGTATCCCAGGCCGTTGTCCCGGGCCAGTTTGTCGCGTATGGCCCGTTTCAGTGTCGGTGTTCCGTCCACCGGCGTGTAGCGTGTCTCGCCGGCGCGGATGGCCGCCATGGCAGCGGCCTGCGCGTGTTCGGGAGTATCGAAGTCGGGTTCCCCCTCGGCCAGGCTGATGACGTCCGCGCCGGCGGCCCGGAGCTCGGCGGCGCGGGCGGCGATCGTCATGGTGGGGGATGCCTGGGTGCGTTGAACGCGTTTCGCGAGTCGGGTGTACAATGTGCCGCTCCTGTCCCGGCGATTCAGCACGCCGCTTGGCCTGCCCAGAGGCACGCGGGAATTGTTCAGCGTCTCCGTAGGTTAACCAAAGGCCGATCCGCACCGCCATATGTCCAAGACGTTCGCCCTTAAGTCCCAGTACGAGCCGGCCGGCGACCAACCCACCGCCATCGCCGCGCTGTGCGACAGCCTGCAGGGCCGCAACCGGCACCAGACGCTGCTTGGCGTTACCGGCTCGGGCAAGACCTTCACCATGGCGAACGTGGTGCAGGAGCTGCAGCGGCCGGCCATGG
>JASFMS010000147.1:0-5655 GCA_050117435.1 Ectothiorhodospiraceae bacterium
GGGAGATCGGCCTTGCCTTCCGAGCGTTTGCTGAGGGCTTCGCCCTCGTACTGGTGAAGCTTGTACGCCGAGTCCAGGAACGCCAGATCGGCGGAGGTATCCACCTTCGAGCCGACGCCGAACCCGTCGATGGGTGCGCCGTCGGCCACCAGTTCGCGAATGCCGTATTCGTCGAGTCCCCCGCTGGCGAAGATAGTTGTCTCCTGCAGACCGCCGTCGTCAAGAATGCGGCGGACACGCCGCGCGTGGTCCGCAAGGTCGCCGCTGTCGATCCGCACCCCGCGAACGCGGATGCCGTCCCGGGCGAGCCCGGGTGCCAGGGCAACCACTTTCTCCGCGGCGGCTTCCGTGTCGAACGTGTCGATGAGCAGAATCACGTTGTGCGGATGGGAGCGAGCGAAGCGCTCGAAGGCCTCTTCCTCGCTCTCGTGAGCGAGGATGAACGAGTGAGCCATGGTGCCTGCTACCGGGACGCCGTAGAAAGCGTTCGCCAGGCAGGTGGCGGTGGCATTGAAGCCCGCGATGTAGGATGCCCTGGCCGCCCAGAGTCCGGCCTCGCCGCCGTGGGCCCTGCGCAGGCCGAAGTCGACCAGCATCCGATCCCCGGCCGCCACCCGGCAGCGTGCCGCCTTGGTGGCGATCAGCGACTGGAAATGCAGAATGTTCATCAGCCGGGACTCCACGAGCTGCGCTTCGGGCAGCGGCGCGATCACCTGCAGGATCGGCTCCTCCGGAAAGAAGACCGTGCCCTCCGGCATGGCCCGAACCTCGCCGGTGAAGTGGAAATCGTTCAGTCGCGCGGCGAACGCGGGGGAGAAATGCCCGCAGTCGCGCACCCACTGACATTCCTCTGCCGTGAACTCCAGGTTCTGCAGCCACTCCAGGGCCTGCTCCAGGCCGGCCGCGAGAAGAAACGGGCGGCTCGGGCCAGGGTCCCGGGCGAAGAACTCGAACACGGCGCGGCCTTCCATCCCATGCTCGTAGTAGGTCTGCAGCATGGTCAGCTCGTAAAGGTCCGTGAGCAGTGGGGTTCGGGAAATGTCCATCATTAATGGCTCGCGCTTAACGGATGTAATCGCCGGCATACTAACCTAGTAAAGCCGCCGCGGGGCCGGCGAGGGCCGGCAGCACCAGCCCGAGGGAATTGCTCAGCTTCTCTCTGACTGATGTCGTTCCCGGCCACCGGTATGTCAAGGCCGGGGCGGCGTCTCAGCTCCGCAGCCCGACGCCGCGTTCCAGCAGGAACAGGCTCAAGCCTCCCAGCAGGACGATGAACAGCAGGATGATCGCGTAGGCCGTGCCGATGGGGATGTCCGAGGCGCCGAGAAACCCGTAGCGGAACGCGTTGACCATATAAAGGATGGGGTTCGCCAGCGAGACGCCGTGCCAGAAGTCCGGCAGGAGCTTGATGGAGTAGAAAACCCCGCCGAGGTAGGTCAGCGGTGTCAGTACGAACGTGGGTACGATGGAGATGTCGTCGAAGGTGCGCGCGAACACGGCGTTGATGAATCCGCCCAGCGAAAACAGCACCGAAGTCAGAAACACCACGGAGATGATCACGCCGATGTTATGGATCTGCAGGTCCGTGAACGCGGTGGCTATAAGGGTGACAATAAGCCCGGTGAGCAGTCCCCGGCCCACGCCGCCGGAGAGGTAGCCCACCAGGATGGTGTAGTTGGGCGTGGGTGAAACCAGGATTTCCTCGATATGGCGCTGGAACTTGGCGCCGAAGAACGATGACACCACGTTGGAGTAGGAATTCGTGATCACCGACATCATGATGATGCCGGGCACGATGAACTGCATGTACGTGTAACCGTCCATCGGTCCGATGCGCGGGCCGATGAGATTGCCGAAGATGACGAAATACAGACTCATCGTTATCGCCGGCGGCAGCAGGGTCTGGACCCAGATCCGCAGGTAGCGGTGAGTCTCCTTGTAGACCAGAGTCTGCAGGGCGGTCAGGGTCTGGCGCAGATAGGTTGGATGCACGTTCGGGTCCTCAGGCGTTGCTCAGGGTCTCCTGCCCGTGGTCCTTCTCGACCAGGCGCACGAACAGCTCCTCCAGGCGGTTGGCCTTGTTCTTCATGCTGACGACCTCGACGCCGGCCGCCGTGAGCTCGCGGAACAGCCCGGTAAGGCTCTGATCGTTGCGGACCTCCACTTCCAGCGTGGAGTCGTCCACCGGCACGACGTGGAAGTCCTCGAAAACCGGCAGGTCCTGGACGCGGCCGTCGATGTCCAGCACAAACGTCTGGACGTGAAGCTGGCGCAGCAGCGAGCGGACGTCCGTATGCTCGATGATGCGGCCCTCGTCGATGATGGCGATGCTCCCGCAGAGCGATTCCGCTTCCTCCAGGTAATGCGTCGTCAGAATGATCGTGGTGCCCTGCTCGTTGATGTGGCGCAGGAAGTCCCACATGGAGCGGCGAAGCTCGATGTCCACGCCGGCAGTGGGCTCGTCGAGAACCAGGAGTTTCGGCTCGTGCACCAGCGCCCGGGCAATCATGAGGCGCCGTTTCATGCCCCCCGACAGCGTCCGGGAGACCGCATCGCGCTTGCCCCACAGGCCCAGTGGGCGCAGGAGGCGTTCGGCGCGTTCCCGTGCCTTGCGACGGTCGATGCCGTAGTAGCCGGCCTGGTTGAGCACGATCTGCTCCACCGTCTCGAAGTTGTTGAAGTTGAACTCCTGGGGGACGAGGCCGATGAGGGATTTCGCTTCCCACGGCTCGCGCTCGATGTCGTGTCCGAAAATCTTCACGTCGCCGCCGGTTTTGCGCACCAGCGTGCTTATGATGCCGATGATGGTGGACTTGCCGGCACCGTTGGGACCGAGCAGCCCGAAGAACTCGCCGGGAGCCACGTCCAGGTCCACGTCCCGGAGGGCAACGACGCCGCCCGCGTATACCTTGTTCAGCTTGCGAAGGGATAGGGCCTTCATGATCGGTTGAGCGTCCAGATTCGCGTTGAGAGGTGTGCGAAGGCCTGCCGGACCGCTTCCGTGTCCACGGCGTGGCTCGATGGGGTGCGGCATCGCGCGAGCCGCCTGCCCACTCCCTGGCGGGATGTCGATCAGGGCTTCGCCGGATCGTTGGAAAGTCCGCGATCATAGCGGCATACCCCCCGGAGCTACAAGGTCGTCGGCTGTCGGGGCGAGGATGGACAGTAGCGGCGCTCGCGCGTAAAATCGCCGCCCAAATGGGGTCAGGGCACCGCGCCGCACGGCTCCGGACGATCAATCAAATCGAATCACGCAGGATGACGGGAGGCGATCGCATGATCCCTCCCGTTTTTGCGAGCAGTGGAGGGTCTTTTGAACAAGCCCGCGATTCTGGCACTCGAGGACGGTACGCTCTTTCGCGGCCAGGCGATCGGTGTCGAGGGGCGGACCGTCGGTGAGGTCTGCTTCAACACGGCGATGTCCGGGTATCAGGAGATCTGCACCGATCCGTCCTATGCCCGTCAGCTCGTGACGCTCACGTATCCGCACATCGGCAGCGTTGGGACGACTCCGCTGGACGAGGAGTCCGACGGCGTCAGGCTCGCGGGACTCGTCGTGCGCGACGTCCCGCCGCTGCTGAGCAACTGGCGCTCCCGGGACTCGCTACCGGAGTACCTGCGGCGCAACGGCGTGGTGGCCATTGCCGGAATCGACACGCGCAAACTGACGCGAGTCCTGCGTGAGAAAGGCGCTCAGAACGGCTGCATCATGGCCGGGGACGTGGACGAGGAAGCCGCCGTGGCCGCGGCCCGGGAGTTCCCCGGCCTCAAGGGCATGGACCTGGCGAGTGTCGTCTCCACCCCGGACGCCTATGAGTGGCGTCTGGGCACCTGGTCGCTGGACGACCAGGAGCAGGAAACGGCGCCGAAGCCCGACGCGTCGCTGCCGTTCCGGGTCGTCGCCTACGACTACGGCATCAAGCGCAACATCCTCAGGCTGCTGGTGGATCACGGCTGCCGGGTGAAGGTGGTGCCGGCGGCAACACCCGCCGCCGAGGTTCTGGCCGAAAATCCGGACGGCGTATTCCTCTCCAACGGACCCGGCGATCCCGAGCCCTGCGATTACGCCATTGCGGCGATTCGCGAGATTCTGGACAGCGGCGTCCCGGTATTCGGAATCTGCCTCGGCCACCAGCTACTGGGTCTGGCCGCCGGCGGCCGGACGGCGAAGATGAAGTTCGGCCATCACGGCGCCAACCATCCGGTGCTGGAGGCGGCCACCGGGCGCGTGATGATTTCCAGCCAGAACCACGGCTTTGCCGTCGACGAGACGAGCCTGCCGGATAACGTTCGCGCCACCCACCGCTCGCTGTTCGACGATTCCCTGCAGGGCGTGGCGTTCACGGACCGGCCGGCCTTCGGCTTCCAGGGTCATCCGGAGGCAAGCCCCGGCCCCCACGACGTGGAGCCGCTGTTCGAGCATTTCGCGAAGCTCATGGCGGATAGGCGCGGCAACGCCGCCTGAGCAGGCGGACTGCACGACATCGGCGCCGGCGGCGCTGCACAGACTGACGACCTACCGGTCAAGATCAACCAGGCGGACGAACCAGACGATGCCCAAGCGGACCGACATCCAGAGCATCCTCATTATCGGCGCAGGCCCGATCGTCATCGGACAGGCCTGCGAATTCGACTACTCCGGCGCCCAGGCCTGCAAGGCTCTGCGCGAGGAGGGATACCGGGTCATCCTGGTGAACTCCAATCCGGCCACCATCATGACCGATCCGGAAATGGCGGACCGGGTCTACATCGAGCCGGTGCACTGGCGCACGGTGGCCCGGATCATCGAGGCCGAGCGCCCTGACGCCCTGCTGCCGACCATGGGCGGGCAGACGGCGCTCAACTGCGCCCTGGATCTGGACAAGAACGGCGTACTGGAAGAGTACGGCGTGGAAATGATCGGCGCGGCGAAGGAGGCCATCGACAAGGCCGAGGACCGGGAGGCCTTTCGCCGCGCCATGGCGAACATCGGTCTGGCGACGCCGCGGGCGCACATCGCCCACAGCATGGAGGAGGCCCTGCAGGTCCAGGCGCAGATCGGTTTTCCCACCATTATCCGTCCGTCCTTCACCCTGGGCGGCAGCGGCGGTGGTATCGCCTATAACAAGGAAGAATTCATCGAGATCTGCGAGCGCGGTCTGGACCTCTCGCCCACCAACGAGCTGCTGATCGAGGAATCGGTGCTCGGCTGGAAGGAATTCGAGATGGAGGTTGTTCGCGACAGGGCGGATAACTGCATCATCGTCTGCGCCATCGAGAATCTCGACCCCATGGGCGTGCACACCGGCGATTCCATCACCGTGGCGCCGGCGCAGACCCTCACCGACAAGGAATACCAGATCATGCGCGACGCCTCCCTGGCGGTGTTGCGCGAGATCGGTGTGGAGACCGGCGGCTCCAACGTGCAGTTCGCCGTCAATCCGGAGAACGGCCGCCTCACCGTCATCGAGATGAACCCGCGGGTGTCCCGTTCCTCGGCCCTGGCGTCCAAGGCCACCGGGTTTCCCATTGCCAAGGTCGCCGCCAAGCTGGCCGTGGGCTACACCCTGGACGAGCTGCGCAACGAGATCACCGGCGGGCGCACCCCGGCATCCTTCGAGCCCGCCATCGACTACGTGGTCACGAAGATACCCCGGTTCACCTTTGAGAAGTTCC
>JASFMS010000148.1:0-5655 GCA_050117435.1 Ectothiorhodospiraceae bacterium
GGTTTCCGCTGCGCCCGCCGGCGCGCGGTTGATGGTAACCCACGCCGGGCGTCGCGCCTACGCGGGCGCCGGCTTTTCGCCCCGCTACACTGTTCAGGCGAGTCGATCGAGCCACCAACGGACAGGGAAGCACCGATGAACACGCTCCGCTTCGCGACGGCACTGACCGCGCTGCTGCTGGCAACTGGCGCGGCCGCTCGCACGCTTCCATTGAACCGAATCACCCTTCCGGACGGTTTTCGCATCCAACAGTACGCCGACACCGTCCCCGATGCCCGCACATTGCGCCTGGGCGACGCCGGCACGGTGTTCGTGGGATCGCGCACCGCCGGGCGTGTGTACGCGCTTCCGGACCGCGACGGCGACCACCGGGCGGACCGGGTGATCACCGTCGCCGAAGGTCTGGACACGCCCAACGGGCTTGCCTTTCGGCGCGGTGATCTTTACGTCGCCGAGCACAGCCGAGTGATTGTTTTCCGCGACATAGAGAATCGTCTCGACGCACCACCTGAACCCGAAGTGATCCGCGACGACCTGCCCGCCCCGCGGCACCACGGCTGGCGCTATATGGGGTTTGGCCCGGACGGCATGCTGTACGTCTCCATCGGCGCGCCCTGCAACGTTTGTGACGAGGAAGGGTTCGCCCTGATCGAACGCATGGCACCGGACGGCAGCCAGCGGGAAGTGTTCGCTCGGGGTATCCGCAACAGCGTCGGATTCGACTGGAATCCCACCACCAATGTCCTCTGGTTCACCGACAACGGGCGCGACATGCTCGGTGACAACCGGCCGCCCGACGAACTCAACCGCGCACCTCGACAGGGCATGCATTTCGGTTTCCCGTACTGCCACGGCGGCAGCATACCGGACCCGGAGTTCGGCCGGGATCGTCCCTGCAGCGATTTTGTTCCGCCGGCACAGACGCTGGGGCCTCACGTCGCGGCCCTGGGCATGCGGTTCTACACAGGCGACATGTTTCCGCCCGAATACCGTATGCAGGTCTTCATCGCCGAACACGGCTCCTGGAACCGTTCGCGAAAGATCGGTTACCGTATTTCGCTTGTGACGCTGGACGACCGGGGCGTGGCCAGCGACTACCGCCCGTTCGCCGAGGGTTGGCTGCGCAACGAGCAGGCCTGGGGACGCCCCGTGGACGTTCTGGTCATGCCCGACGGCGCGCTCCTTGTCTCGGACGACCGAGCCGGAACCGTCTATCGAATCAGCTATCAGGGGACCGCAGGTGAAAGATGAGCCGGGGCCGCGGTGGTTACGCGAAATCCTCCATGAACAGGTGCCTCTCAGCCGCGCCATGGGACTCGACGTGACGCGACTGGACGTTGACGGCATTGAACTGACCGCCCCGCTTCAACTCAACCACAATCACGCCGGAACCGCTTTTGCCGGCAGTCTCTACGCTATTGCCGCTCTGGCGGGATGGGGATATCTGCGATATCGCGTTGCGGCCGCGGGACTGGATGCGCACCTCGTGCTCGCCGACGGCAGCATCCGCTATCCACGGCCGTACGAGGGCAATCTTCGCTGCGTACTGGAAGCCGACGCGGGTGAGGTGGCGGACGCGCTCGAGCGGGTTGCCGGGGGGCGCCGCGCCCGGCTGGACCTCACAACCCATCTACCGGACCCGGAAACGCCGGCCGCAGTGTTCACGGGGCGCTTCGCCGCCTTGCCGCAACGTCCCCAGGAAGCGCAGAGGCACGCGTGAATGGCTCAGCGTTTCCCTCTGCGCCTGCGCTGATACACTACGCAGCCTCATTTCGGACACTCAACGGGAATCGGCAACGATGAAAAAGCTCGTTCTGCTCCGCCACGGACAGAGTATCTGGAACCTGGAGAACCGCTTCACCGGCTGGAAGGATGTGGACCTGAGCGACAAGGGCCGGCAGGAAGCCGCGGAAGCCGGACGGCTTCTACGGGAACACGACTACCGGTTCGACCTCGCCTTCACCTCGGTTCTCAAGCGCGCCATCCGCACATGCTGGATGGCTCTGGACGAGCTCGACCGCATGTGGATCCCGGTAATCAAGGACTGGCGGCTCAACGAACGGCACTACGGTGCCCTGACGGGCCTCAACAAAGCCGAAACCGCCGAGGAGTACGGCAAGGACCAGGTCCACATCTGGCGGCGCAGCTACGCCACCCCGCCGCCGGAACTGGACCGGGACGACCCTCGCCATCCGCGCTTCGATCCGCGTTACGCCGGCCTTTCAGCGGAGAATCTGCCGGCCACGGAGTCCCTGGCGACCACGCTGGAGCGCGTACTGCCCTACTGGCGTTCCGCCATCGTGCCGGAACTGGAGCGCAACGACAGCATCCTGATCGCCGCCCACGGGAACAGTCTGCGGGCGCTCATAAAGCACCTGGACGGCGTCTCCGACGACGATATCACCGGCGTGGAAATCCCCACCGGCGATCCGCTGGTCTACGAGCTCGAGGACAACCTCTCCGTGCGTCGCAGCTACTACCTGCGCGAGGCGTAGTTCGCGGCCCGGGGCCTGCGCGGACCACTACACTGAAGCCAGACACGTCTGCAAGCGAGGATGTATGAGTGAGCAGAAACGGGTGGCGCTGGTAACCGGCGCCAACCGGGGAATCGGCTTCGAAACCTCTCGGCAGCTGGCCAGACTCGGCTACCGGACCGTTCTCACCGGCCGTGACGGCCTTCAGGGCAAGGCCGCCGCGGACAAACTGGTCAGCGAGGATCTGGACGTAAGCTACCACCCCCTGGATATTACCCGCGAGGAGAGCGTTCTGCGGCTGCGGGAATACGTGGAAAAGAGCTACGCCAGGCTGGACGTCCTCATCAACAATGCCGGCATATTCCCGGAATATGACCCCGAGCACGGTAGCGCGTCCGCGCCCGGTGTTATGGATGTGGATCTTCAGATGGTAAGGGACAATCTGGAGACCAACGCCCTGTCACCGCTGAGGCTCACGCAGGAACTGCTGCCGCTGATGCGTCGCAGCGGTTATGGTCGTATCGTCAATGTATCCACCGGCTACGGGCAGCTTTCCGGCATGGGGCGGGGGTTCCCCGCCTACCGGATATCCAAGACGGCGCTGAATGCGGTCACGCGGCTGTTCGCCGCGGAAACGCAGGAAGAAGACATTCGCGTCAACTCCGTCGACCCCGGTTGGGTTCGCACCCGCATGGGAGGGCCGAAGGCGACCCGGTCCCCCGCCGAGGCGGCGGAATGGATCGTACAGGCCGCAACGCTACCGGCGGACGGCCCCACGGGCGCCTTCCTGCGAAACGGAGAACCCGTCAGCTGGTGATCGGACAACGATAATGACAACAACGGACCTGGCACCATGTCCTTTGGCAGTCTGCTGAAACCGCTTCTGGCCCTGATCCTCCTCGCCGTCGGCGCGGTGGTGGTGGCGATCGCCTTCAACCGCCCGCCACTGCTGGACAGCCCGGGCATCCTGGTTCGCGTGGGGACCTATCTAACCACCAACACCGTGGAGACCTCTCCCGTCTCCGCCTATCCCGAGCGCAAGACGCCTGTATACAACCGCCCGCCGGGCGCCGTTCTGGACGCCGCGCTGGCCGCGGTCAAGGCGCAGGGCTGGGAAGTATCGAAAGTGGACCGCGAACAACGCTACATCCACGCCGTCGCCAGCACCCCCGTTTGGGGTTTCAAGGACGACGTGGAGATACGCGTCAGCCCGGCTCCCGGTGATCGAAGCGAGGTGTACATCCGCTCCGCTTCGCGAATAGGCGTCGGAGACCTGGGTGCGAACACGCGCCGACTCGTAACCCTGCGCAACGAGATTCCCGAGCGGCTCTGACCGTCCGCCAGCTTGACGCCCCTCGTGCTCGCCACTAACTTAGCCCCACTTGTGCGCAGCGTCATGGGCCGTCCGGGCACAGTCGCGGTGATCCGTTATCCTTCATACTGATGCGTCTGTCGCCCGCCCCGGACCGAGGCTGCGCTCGGTGGGGCCAGCAAAGAATAGAAGGATATCGATAACATGAGCGCGGAATTCCCAGTGCTACGCGAGCCGAATGACTACGAGCTGAATCGCAGCAATATGGCGCAGTACATGAACTGGCTGGCGTCCGAGGGCTACGGCGAGTTCGGCGATTACCACGGCCTGCACCGGTGGTCGGTGGAAAACCTCGAAGCGTTCTGGGAAAGCATCTGGAAGTACTGCGGCGTCATCGCCGGCCAGCCCTACGAACGGGTACTCGGCGACCGCTCCATGCCCGGGGCGGAGTGGTTTCCCGGTGCGCGCCTGAATTTCGCCGAAAACCTCCTTCGCGAGGCGCTGCACGGGGACCCGGAAAAGGTCGCCATCACCGCGATTTCCGAAACCCGCCAGCGCACCCAGCTGACCTACGGCGAGCTGCTGGCAGAGGTCGGAGCGTTCCAGAAGTTCCTTCAGGATCAGGGCGTCGCCAAGGGTGACCGGGTGGCGGGCATAGTCGCCAACGCTCCGGAAACCATCATTGCCATGCTGGCGACCACCGGGCTCGGCGCGATCTGGTCCTCCGCATCACCGGACTTCGGCATCAACGGCATTCAGGACCGTTTCGGTCAGATCGAGCCGAAGGTGCTGGTCGCGGTCAACGGCTACGGCTACAACGGCAAGACGTTCCCGAGAGTCGATCAGGTCCAGTCCCTAAAGGACCGCATGCCGTCCGTGAAGAAGGTCGTGATGATCTCCAACCTTCCCGATGTGGCCATCCCGGACGCCGACGGCTACGTCAGTTGGGACACGGCCCTCGCCGAGGGGCGCGGGCATCAGGCGAAGTTCGAGCAGCTGCCCTTCGATCATCCCGTCTACATTCTGTATTCGTCCGGCACCACCGGCGTGCCCAAGTGCATCGTGCATGGCGGCGGCGGCACCCTGGTGCAGCACGCCAAGGAGCTTATGCTCCACGGCGATATCAGCCGGAACGACACCTTTTTCTACTTCACCACCACCGGCTGGATGATGTGGAACTGGCTCGCCTCGGGCCTGCTCACCGGCGCGGAGCTGGTGCTTTTCGACGGCTCACCCGGCTATCCCAACATGGACGTGCTGTGGGCCATGGCCGAACGCGAAGGCGTTACCCACTTCGGCACCAGCGCCAAATTCATCGGCGGCTGCCGCAACGTGGGCCTCAAGCCGGGCCGGGAGCACGACCTGAGCCGTCTGCGCGTGATCTTCTCCACCGGCTCGCCCCTGCTGCCGGAGGACTTCGACTACGTCTACGACGAAATCAAGCGGGATGCCCTGCTCGGGTCCATTTCCGGCGGCACCGATATTGTCTCCTGCTTCGTCGGCGCCTGCCCCCTTCTCCCGGTACGCCGCGGCGAAATCCAGTGCCGCATGCTGGGAATGGACGTGAAGGCCTTCGATGAAAACGGCAGGGAAGTGGTCGGCGAACGCGGCGAGCTGGTCTGCACCCAGCCCGCGCCGAGCATGCCGGTAATGTTCTGGAACGACCCGGACATGGCCCGGTACCGAAAGGCCTATTTCGAGACGTTCCCCGGCGTCTGGGCCCACGGTGACTACGTCACCTTCAGTGAGCACGGCGGCTGCGTCATTCACGGACGCTCGGACGCCACGCTCAACCCCGGTGGCGTGCGCATCGGCACCGCGGAGATCTACCGGCAGGTCGAGACCATTCCCGAAGTGGCGGACAGCATC
>JASFMS010000149.1:0-5646 GCA_050117435.1 Ectothiorhodospiraceae bacterium
CCACCTTCGCCTTCGAGGTGCCCGTGGAAGCCCGCCCGTCGGCCGTGATCGAATCGTGAACAGGCCGCGAGGATCGCGTGAGACAGCGTCGTCATAGTGGACCAGCATCCCGAGGATGCGCACCACTGACTGTCCAACCGGAGGGACAAGCCATGCGACGCCTGATGACGGTTCTCATTCCCCTGCTCCTTCTCGTCGGCTCCACGGTCGGCCACGCCGACCCGGGCAAGCCCAACTTCATGCCCGCCATATGGGGCGACGGCGCGGTCTGGGGCACCAAGGGTACTACGACACTCCCCGCCCCGCTGGAGGCAAACCGGCAGTCCTTCGACAAGCTGTTCGTCGTAACGAACTCCAACAACCCCGAGGGCCAGCTGCCCGTGTCGGAAGCCGCCCCGGGAAATCCGGCCTATAACGGCGGCCGCTGGTTCACCCACACCGTGGAGTGGACTGCCGCCGGCTTTCAGGCCCACGGTATCGTCCCCGTGCTGAAGTCGTATGAAGACATACAGCTGCATCAGAGTCTCGGACACCTGGCAGTGACGCCCGGATCGTTTCCCGGTGGTCCTGCCATCTACTTCCAGTGCCCTCTGCTGCCGACGAAGTAGGCGGCGCGAAACAGCACGCAGAACCCACTTGATCGCGCCCGCGTCGCGGGCCCCGTTTCACTGCGCACTGAGCGCGGCGCCGCGGGAGCGCCCGCCCTCCGAAAAGCCCAAACCTGTCGTTCTCGGGAAAGTTTGCCGGTTGCGCTCCAGTATGCTTTGTCACGACAACTCAAAAACCGACTTGCATGGGGGAGCAGAATGAAAACGGGGGCACTGGCATCGCCGGCGCGCCGACGGCGTGTACTGTTTGGCAAGGCAATCGCTCTGGCGTTGCTGTTCGCACTGGGCCACGCGGGCGCGGCGGCGGCCGGCATCTCCGACGATGAAATCCGCATTGGCGTCATTACCGATCTCAACGGCATCTATTCCGAGCTCAGCGGCCAGGGCAGCGTGGTAGCAGCGGAAATGGCGGTGGACGATGCCAACCGCGAAGCCGCCTCGGCACCCGTTCGTATATTCGTTCGCGACACGGAACTGGATCCGGAAAAGGGCCTGGAAGCGGCCCGCGAGCTCTACGAAGAGCACAATGTCGACATGATCACCGGCATCGTCGGCTCCGACGTAGCGCTGGCCGTTCAGGACTTTGCCACCAAACACGACATTGCCATTCTGCACAGCGGCCCCTCCACAACCCGGCTGACCGGCGAAGACTGTTCGCCACTCGGAATTCAGTGGGGCTTCGACAACTACGCCCTGTCCTCGGCCACCGTGAGCGCGATCATTCGCGGCGGCGGCAAGCGCTGGTTCTTCATCACCGCGGACTACGCGTTCGGCCACGACCTCTTCAACCAGGCCAGCGAATTCGTCGAACGCAACGGCGGCAAGGTGGTGGGCAACGCCCTGACGCCCTATCAGGGCACGAGCTTCGCCTCCCAGATCCAGGAAGCGCTTCTCTCCGACGCCGACGTGATCGCCCTGGCGAACGCGGGCGCCGACCTCCAGAAAACCATTCGCGAGGGCTATGAGCTCGGCATGAACCAGTCCGGCAAGTCCATCGTGGCGCTGGACACCTACATCACGGACATACGCCGGCTGGGGCTCTACGTCACCCACGGGCTCAAGTACGCCACCAGTTTCTACTGGGACGCCACGCCCAAAGCCCGCGAATGGTCGGACCGATTCATGACCCGCACCGGCACCGCACCAACTCTGCCCCATGCCGGCGTCTACTCGGCGGTTACCCACTACCTGGAGGCGGTGGACGCCACCGGCAGCGACGAGGCGAAGACGGTTGTCAAGGCCATGCGGGAGCGTCCGGTGGACGACTTCTACGGGCGCGGCGGACACATTCGGCCCGACGGCCAGATGGCCCACGACATGTATCTGATGCAGGTGAAGAGCTCCAGCGAGTCCGAGCACGCCTGGGACTACCTGGACGTGGTCCGCAACGTACCCGCCGAGCAGGCATTCCGGCCACTGAGCCAGAGCAAGTGCCCGCGACTCGACAACTAGGGACACGCGCTGGGCGGGCTCATCACTAACGTTTCAGGAAGTATTGCCAGGTCTCAGCGCCACCGCGCCGCGTCGCGGCAAGGCGCGGGAGCACCGGAGTGGGGCGCCACGTGAAGCGAGCGCAACGCCGCCGAAAACCCATGATGAGCTTGCGCATGCACGGGCCCACCCGGCTAGACTCAGAGGTTGTGAAAAGTTCGCACGCGGTAGCGAGAGCATTTCCGAGCGGTTGCGGGCAGGCGCGCTACTACAGGCCTTGGTGAGTTCAGTGCCTGGGGCATCCGTATTCCCTGTGCTGCGCTGGGAAAACCATGGGCATCACTGCGTTCTGTCCATCCCACCCGGCAAGGCAACTGCCGCAGCGGCAGTACCGTAGGATGGGCAGAGCGAAAGCGATGCCCACCGTTCCCGACGGGGGCGAGGAGCGCGGCACTCGCAGCACGCGGGCGTTTTTCCACAGGCTCAAAGTATTTGGGCGCCGGCGGCTCAACGCTGCCCCGGCATTCCGCGACCGACGCCCGCTTGCCCTGCGCTGCCCCGCCGCATTGCATACAGGGCGATCAGGCGCTACACCGTCAGACCCCGACACGGATCAACAGGAGGACGCCGCATGAAATCGCGTGCCGCAGTGGCATGGGAGGCCGGGAAACCGCTGACCATCGAAGAGATCGATCTCGAGGGACCCAAGCAGGGAGAGGTTCTTATTCGCAACGTGGCCACCGGTGTCTGCCACACTGATGCCTTCACGCTGTCCGGCGCGGACCCGGAGGGCAACTTCCCCTCCATTCTCGGTCACGAAGGCGGTGCCGTGGTGGAGGACGTCGGTCCCGGCGTCACCTCGGTCAAGCCCGGCGACCACGTCATACCGCTCTACATTCCCGAGTGCGGCGAGTGTAAATTCTGCCGCTCCGGGCGCACCAATCTGTGCTCCGCGATTCGAGTTACCCAGGGCCAGGGCATGATGCCGGACGGCACCTCCCGTTTCTCCCTGAACGGCCGGACCATTCACCATTTCATGGGAACCTCCACGTTCTCCGAGTACACCGTGGTACCCGAGATCGCCCTGGCCAAGGTGAGCCAGGAAGCCTCGCTGGAGAAGATCTGCCTGCTGGGATGCGGTGTCACCACCGGCATCGGCGCGGTACTCAACAGCGCCAAGGTGGAGCCCGGATCCACGGTGGCAGTGTTCGGCCTCGGCGGAGTCGGCCTCAGCGTGATCCAGGGCGCAGTGCTGGCGAAGGCCGAACGCATCATCGCCATTGACATCAATCCCGAGAAGTTCGAATTCGCCCGCCAGCTCGGCGCCACCGATTGCGTCAACCCGAAGGACTACGACGCCTCCATCCAGGAGGTTATCGTGGAACTCACCGACGGCGGCGTGGACTACTCCTTCGAGTGCATCGGCAACACCCACACCATGCGTTCGGCGCTTGAGTGCTGTCACAAGGGTTGGGGCGAATCCACCATCATCGGCGTTGCCGGTGCCGGTGAGGAAGTCTGCACCCGCCCCTTCCAGCTCGTAACCGGCCGGGTGTGGCGTGGCTCCGCGTTCGGTGGCGTCAAGGGGCGCAGCCAGCTGCCCGGCTACGTGGACCGGTATCTCAACGGCGAGATTGAGATCGACAGCTTCGTCACCCACACGATGCCGCTGGAAGACATCAACAAAGCCTTCGAGCTCATGCATCATGGGGAAAGCATTCGTTCCGTGATCAAGTTCTGAGTCCCGGAACCTACCCCGCAACGGGGCGACCGGCATGCCGGCGCCCCTCTCGTCTCAAAACCGCCCAGGTATATCGATGACCACACCGAACCAGCTGGAAACTGTCTCACGGACGCGCTGCTTCGACGGTGAAATCGTCCGCTACCGCCACCGCGCCGAGTCCCTGGACTGCGACATGATCTTCGGTGCCTATCTTCCGCCGCAGGCGCGCGAGCGCCGTGTTCCGGTCCTCTGGTGGCTGTCCGGACTCACCTGCACCGACGAGAACTTCATGCAGAAGGCGGGGGCGCAGCGCCTTGCCGCCAAGCTGGGAATGGCAATCGTCTGCCCGGACACAAGCCCCCGCGGCACCGACCTGCCCGGAGAGCACGACAGTTACGATTTCGGCTCGGGCGCCGGGTTCTACGTCAATGCGACGCAATCGCCCTGGTCACGCCATTACCGCATGTACGACTACGTTACCGAGGAGCTGCCCGCGCTGGTGCGCGCCTGTCTTCCGGTAACCGAGGTTCAGTCCATCAGCGGCCATTCCATGGGCGGACACGGTGCCCTCGTCTGCGCCCTGCGCAACCCGGGGCACTATCGGTCCGTTTCCGCCTTCGCTCCGGTGTCCAACCCCAGCGCCGTGCCGTGGGGCCGCAAGGCGTTTTCGGCCTATCTGGGTGACGACGAAAGCGCCTGGGCGGACTATGACGCCACCCTTCTGCTGCATGCCGGCGCCCGGACGACTCCGGTACTGGTAGACCAGGGCACCGAGGACGGCTTCCTCGAACCCCAGCTACACCCGGAAGCCCTGCGCGACGCGTGTGAGCGCAACGACCAGCCCCTGGATCTGCGCCTGCAGGAAGGCTACGACCACAGCTACTACTTCATCGCCACATTCATTGACGACCACCTGCGTCACCACGCCCGAGCGCTGGAACTGATCTGAAGGCGCGCGGCGGGACGTCCGCCGCGTGTTTCTTTTTCACCGCCGCCACACCCTGTGCCATTCCCCCGTCCTGACGGCATGCTTTGACGGCAAAGTACAGGAAACTGCAACAAGCGAGCCTTCAGGTCACCCCCCTGTCTGACGTTTCATAGCCGCTTCGCCGCCGCAGCCATATTCATCGATTTGGGGGTATTTGCATGACCGACCAGGCGAAGTGGTGGGAAGGTGCGGTGATCTACCAGATCTACCCCAGCTCCTTCTACGACTCCAACGACGACGGCATCGGGGATCTGCCGGGCGTCACCCGCAAACTGGACTATGTGGCGAGTCTCGGCGTGGACGCCGTCTGGATCTCACCGTTTTTCCTGTCGCCGATGAAGGACTTCGGCTACGACGTCGCCGACTACCGGCAGGTGGATCCGCGCTACGGCACCAACGCGGATTTCGATGCCCTCCTGGCCGAAGCCCACCGGCGCGGAATCCGGGTCATCATCGACATGGTCATCTGCCACACCTCCGACCAGCACCCCTGGTTCGCGGAAAGCCGCAGCAGTCGGACCAACGACAAGGCGGAATGGTACGTCTGGAGCGACCCGCGGCCGGACGGCACCGAACCGAACAACTGGCTCGGTTTCTTCGGCGGCCGCGCCTGGAGCTGGGACCACCGGCGGCGCCAGTACTACCTCTGCCACTACCTGGACGCACAGCCCAACCTAAATTACTACAACCCGGAAGTGCAAGAGGCGATGCTGGACACCTGCCGCCACTGGCTGGACCGCGGTGTCGACGGCTTTCGCATGGATGCCATTGCCACCCTCATGTTCGACCCTGAGCTGCGGGACAATCCCTCCCGTTCCCCGGACGACCCCTACCTGACGGGTTCACTGGGCGGTATGCCCTTCGGCCGCCAGCACAACTACAGTCGACAGCTGAAC
>JASFMS010000150.1:0-5645 GCA_050117435.1 Ectothiorhodospiraceae bacterium
CTGGCTGGATTTCGTATTTCTCGGCATCGTCGCCGTCTCCATCGTCATCAGCCTGGTGCGCGGTTTCGTGCGCGAGGTTGTCTCCGTGCTCGTCTGGGTGGCGGCGTTCTGGATTAGCCTGCGATACGCGCGGGCGCTTGCCGTCTATCTCGTTCCCTGGATCGATTCGCCGACGTTGCGGGTTATGGGCGCTTTCGCCGCCCTTTTCATTGCGACCCTGCTGCTGGGTGCGTTGATCAACTTTCTCGCCGGCACGCTGGTGGGACGGACCGGGCTGACCGGGACCGACCGAGTGCTGGGAATGGTCTTCGGCGGACTGCGCGGCGTGCTGATCGTCGGGCTTCTCGTGATGGTCGCCGGACTGACGGCGGTGCCGCGGGAGCTGTGGTGGCAGGAGTCGTTGCTGGCGGCGTATTTCCGGCCCTGGGTGTGTACCGTGGGCGTGGGCGGCTGGCTCGACGGACTCCGGTTCTATCAGCCGGTGGTCGAGGGCGACGGACAGCGCCAGGGAACGCCCGTGCCGGCGTACTGGGAAGAATTCTGTGGTGGGTTGTCGCCTCAGCGGTAGAGGCCGGAGACGGCGACGGCGGCCGTTTGTGATGCAGCGTAACTGGGTGTTGGAGAGCGTATATGTGCGGCGTTGTGGGAATGGTGGCGCGAGGACCGGTGAATCAGGCCCTCTATGATGGGCTCACCGTGCTTCAACACCGTGGCCAGGACTCGGCGGGCATCATGACCTACGACCATGGCCGCCTGTACCTGCGCAAGAGCAACGGGCTGGTTCGCGATGTCTTCCGCACCAGCCACATGATGCAGCTGCGGGGCAATGTGGGAATCGGCCACGTGCGCTACCCCACCGCCGGCTGCTCCAGCTCGGCCGAGGCCCAGCCGTTCTACGTGAATTCCCCCTACGGCATCAGCCTGGCCCACAACGGCAACCTCACGAACGCCGACGAGATAAAGCGCGACCTCTACCTGGAGGATCTGCGGCACATCAACACGACGTCGGACTCCGAGATCCTTCTCAACGTCTTCGCCCACGAGCTGGGCGAGCTGCGCAAACTGAAGGTCGACGAGAACGACATCTTCTCGGCGGTGTCGGGGATACATCGGCGCTGTCGCGGAGCCTATGCCGCCATCGCCATGATCAACGGCTACGGCGTGCTCGGTTTCCGCGATCCCTACGGAATACGGCCGCTGTGTTTCGGCAAGCGCGATACGGATCAGGGCGTGGAGTACATGATCGCCTCGGAGAGTGTGGCGCTGGACGTGCTCGGTTTTACGCTCATCCGCGACGTTAAACCCGGCGAGGCGGTATTCATCGATCTTGACGGCAATCTGCACACCAAACAGTGCGCCGCCGATACCCACCTGTCGCCGTGCATCTTCGAGTACGTCTACCTGGCGCGGCCGGACTCCATGATCGACGACGTCTCCGTCTACAAGTCCCGTCTGCGCATGGGCCGGATGCTCGCCCGCAAGATCGAGCGGGAATGGCATAACCGTGACATCGATGTGGTGATACCGATTCCGGACACCAGTCGGACCGCGGCGCTGGATCTCGCCAACGATCTCGGCGTCATCTATCGCGAGGGCTTCATCAAGAACCGCTACATCGGCCGGACGTTCATCATGCCCGGGCAGTCCGTGCGCCGGAAATCCGTGCGTCAGAAGCTCAACCCCATCGAGCTTGAATTCCGCAACAAGAACGTGCTGCTGGTGGATGACTCGGTCGTGCGCGGCACGACCTCGCAGCAGATCATCCAGATGACCCGTGAGGTGGGCGCCAACAAGGTGTATCTGGCCTCCGCCGCGCCGCCGGTGCGTTACCCCAATGTCTACGGCATCGATATGCCGGCGGCGTCGGAGCTGATCGCCCATGGCCGCACAGAGGACGAGATCTGCCGCGAGATTGGCGCCGACCGCATGATCTACCAGGATCTCGACGACCTGGTAGCCGCCGTTCGCGAAGGTAACGAAGGTATCGAACGGTTCGACACCTCCTGTTTCAACGGTGATTACGTCACCGGGGATGTGACGCAGTCGTATCTGCGCGAGCTGGAGGCCGTACGTTCCGACGAGGCCAAGGAGCAACGCGAGGGCCGCAGCGACGACGCCAATCTCACCGGTGTGTACAACCACGTATGAGTTCGCCCGCGGCGGTCTCCATTGACATGACGCGGACGTTGACCTAGCGTAAGAACCCCGGCGGTGAATCGCCGGGGTAATTTGCGGCGCCGATTTGAGTCTCAGCTTGCGGGCGCCTAACAAATGCGGCTAAAGCGAGGGTGAAGGCCCGCTGTTCGCTTTGGCGCAGCGGGTTTTTTCGTTCGTGGGGCCACCGCCGCGAGCAATTGCGGCAGTGGCGGGCCACTCCAGGCAGCGGGCCAGCGAGGACAGCGATGACCGATACAGACTTCCAGCACTGTGGCCCCTCCACCCAGGGACTGCGCGCGGGGCAGGTCCGCACCGGCGAACAGGAACACTCCGAGCCGGTTTTTCTCACCTCGAGCTTTACCTATGCCAGTGCGGCCGAGGCGGCCCGAAAGTTCTCCGAGGAAGAGCCGGGCAACATCTACTCCCGCTTCAGCAACCCGACGGTGCGCGCGTTCCAGGAGCGCCTGGCGGTAATGGAGGGGGGCGAAGCCTGCGTGGCGACGGCCTCCGGGATGTCCGCGATCCTTTCCACCTGCATGGCATTGCTGAACGGCGGCGATCATATCGTCTCCTCGGTGGGCATATTCGGCAGCACGGCGACGCTGTTCGACAGGCACCTGAGCCGCTTCGGCATCGAGACCACTTTCGTTCCGCTCACTGACTATGCGGCCTGGGAAGCGGCAATCCGCCCGGAGACGCGGATGCTGTTCGTGGAGACGCCCTCCAACCCGCTCACGGAGCTTGTGGACATCGCCCGGCTCGCGGAGCTGGCGCGAGCCCGCGACATCATGCTTGTGGTGGACAACTGTTTTTGCACGCCGGTACTTCAGCGGCCCCTGTCCCTGGGCGCCGACATCGTGGTGCATTCGGCCACCAAGTACCTGGACGGGCAGGGCCGGTGTGTCGGCGGCGCCGTGATCGGCGACGCGGAGCGGGTCGGAAAGAAGGTTTTCGGCTTTCTCCGTGCCGCCGGCCCCAGCATGAGCCCGTTCAATGCCTGGGTATTCCTCAAGGGTCTGGAGACACTGAATCTGCGCATGCGCGCTCACTGCGACAACGCCACAGAGGTGGCCCAGTGGCTCCAGGGCCGGCCGGGGGTGCGCCGCGTGCACTATCCCGGCCTGTCCAATCATCCGCAGCACGAGCTGGCGGCCCGACAGCAGAAAGGATTCGGCGGGATCGTCTCCTTCGAGCTGGAAGGCGGCCGTGATGCCGCCTGGCGGTTCGTCGACGCTACGCGGCTGTTCTCGATAACCGCCAATCTCGGCGACGTACGGACCACCATTACCCATCCCGCGACCACCACCCACGGGCGCAACCCGCCGGAGCACCGCGAGGCCGCGGGTATAACCGAGGGGCTGCTGCGCCTTTCCGTGGGCCATGAGGACAGGGACGACCTGATCGCCGACCTGTCCCGGGGCCTGGACGCGGCGGTTGCCCAATGAACGCCCGAGAGACCCTCCGTAGCCTGTATCGCGCCGCGCTCCGGGCCGTGGAGGGGCGGGGTTGCGTCGCCCGGCACCTCAGCAGGCAACGTCCCGACGGTCCCGTGCACCTGGTTGCCGTTGGCAAGGCTGCTGCATCCATGACACTCGGCGCCGTGGACATTCTGGGAGACGATGTTTCCTCCGGCCTGGTCGTTACGCGCACCGGCTATGCCGCCGCAGAGCTCGATGCCCACCCGCGTATCCGGCAGATGGAGTCCGCTCACCCGGTGCCGGACCAGCGCAGCCTCGAGGCCGGGGCAGCGCTGGTGGCCTTTCTGGAGCGGGCCCCGGATACGGCCCGGTTTCTCTTTCTGGTGTCCGGAGGCGCGTCCAGCCTGGTGGAGCTTCTGCCGCCGGGAGTGGATGTAAAGCAGCTGGCCGCATTCAACCGCGGGCTGCTGGCCGGTGGATTCGACATTCACGCCATGAACCGGGCGCGCAAGGCCATTTCCCGAATCAAGGGCGGGCGATTGGCGCGCTGGCTGCGCGGCCGCCCTGCCACTGTGCTGCTGATCTCCGACGTGGAGGGCGACGCCCCCGCGGTAATCGGCTCGGGACCGCTATTCGCGGATCCGGACCGGCCCTCGGGTCCGGAGGACGTCCCCGAGGCCGTGCGTGGCCTGTGCCCGGCGGCCGAACCGGCGCCGGCCGCCGACGACCCCGTGTTTCGCAGTATCGACGCCACCGTGGTCGCCACCAACCGGCACGCGCTGAACGCGGCGGCGGCGCGGGCGAAGCAAATGGGGCTGCCGGTATACGGCGACTATCCTTTTGTCACCGAAGAGGCAGCGGCCGCGGGGCGCAGCATCGCCGCGGAGCTTGTCGCCGCGCCGCCGGGCGTCCACCTCCGCGGCGGCGAGCCCACGGTGACGCTGCCCGACACGCCGGGCCGGGGCGGGCGTATGCAGGCGCTGGCGCTGGCTGCCGCCGACACCCTGAAGGGACAGGACGGCGTCTGGCTTCTCGCGGCGGGTACCGACGGCGCGGATGGTCCCACCGAGGACGCCGGGGCCCTGGTGGACGGTGGAACCGCAGCGCGCGGCGAGGCCACCGGGCTCGACCTGGCGGGTTGTCTCCAGCGCGCCGATGCCGGCACGTTCCTGCAGGCCAGCGGGGACCTGATCCGAACCGGCGGCACCGGCACCAACGTAATGGATCTGATTATCGGACTGCGGAACTACCCAGCGGAGATTGGAGGTCATGGCGGAGCGCGATGATCTCTTCGGGCGGGTTCGGGCGGTGCTGGACACCGCCGATCCCGCTGCAAAAGGAGCGGGCGCACAGGCGTTGCGGGAGGACTGGCGTCGTGGCCGGCTTGCTCTTGCCGGCAACGCCCCCGTCGAGCCCATTGGCTCACCTGGACGGCCGGCCAGGCCGGTGCTGGTGCCGCCCCGAGAGCTGCGGCGACGCCGGCTGGGGTCCGCTGAAGGGCGCGCCGCGCTGGTGCACGCGGTTGCCCATATCGAGTTCAATGCCATCAACCTGGCATTGGATGCGGTCTACCGCTTCCGCGGCCTGCCGGAGGATTACTACGCGGACTGGCTGCGCGTGGCCGAGGACGAGGCGCGGCATTTCCGCATGCTGGAAATCCGGCTTGAGGAGATGGGCTTTGCCTACGGGGATTTTCCCGCCCACAACGGCCTCTGGGAAATGGCGGAGGAAACCGCTCACGATCACCTGGTCCGTATGGCGCTGGTTCCGCGCGTGCTGGAAGCACGGGGACTGGACGTCACGCCCGGCATGATCGATCGGCTCGAGGCGGTGGGCGACAGGGAAACCGTTGGCTGCCTTAAGACCATCCTTGAAGAGGAAGTCGCCCATGTCGCCATCGGCACACACTGGTTTCGCTGGGCCTGCCGGGGCCGCGGCCTCGATCCGGAGCCCACGTTTCGGGACCTGCTGGCGCGTTACCTGCGGGGCAGTCTGAAGGGGCCGTTCAATGTCACGGCGCGGCGGCGCGCGGGATTCACGCAGAGGGAGCTGGACGAGCTGGCTGTTCTG
>JASFMS010000151.1:0-5644 GCA_050117435.1 Ectothiorhodospiraceae bacterium
AACTCAGCGACCCGGCATCCTTTCCGCCACCGGCGCCGTCAGGCGCAATGCCCTTCGGTTATTGCGCCCTACGCGATCCGTTCGTTTTCCGCGAATGGAATCGAAGGCCGATGGTACACATGGTGCCCCCTACGTATTCGCGCAATTCGCGGCGGGGGCGCCGCTCCCACCGGAACTCTTTCCCGACTAACCGACTAACCGACTAACCGACTAACCGACTAACCGACTAACCGACTAACCGATTAACTAATTAACCAATTAACCAATTAACCAATTAACCAAACCCCCTCCAATCCGTGTTCATCTGTGGCTAGAACCTTTTCTCAACGCAGCCTTTCCACGAACCGCGCAACGGCCTCCACCGCCTGCTCCAGATTTCCCCCCTCCGTATAGCCAGAGCGCTTGCGCGGCTTGAAGGAGTGGTCGCCGTCGGGCATCCAGGCCAGCTCTATGGTGTCGGCCAGCGAATACCCGTTGACCTCATCGCGCCGGCCGAAGGTGTCGCGTTCGCCCTGCACGATCAGCGTGGGGGTTCGGATGGTCTGCAGGTGCTCGGTGCGCAGGCGGTCCGGTTTGCCGGGCGGGTGGAACGGGTAGCCCAGGCAAACCAGACCGTCAACGCCAAGCTCCTCCGCCACCAGGCTCGCCATGCGTCCGCCCAGGGCTTTCCCGCCGATGATGCGCTTGCCGGTAGTGGGCAGTTCGCCGACCAATTCACGCCAGGCCTGTAGCAGGACATTCTGGGGGTTCGGCGGCCGCTTGCGGCCGTCTTCGCGGCGCTGGGCCATGTAGGGGAATTCGAAGCGGACAACGCGCAACCCCCGAGCTGCGAGTCCCTCGGCCACCGTGTTCATGAACGGGCTGTCCATGGGCGCGCCGGCGCCATGCGCGAGCACCACCGTCGCCGGGGCCGAGTCCGGCCCGTCGATCAGCCACTCCGTCATCGTCGCTACCCTGCTGCAAATTGTCGCGCCATGATAACGCGCCATCTGCCTCGATCACGCGGGCGGTGGGGGCCGGCTCAGGTATTGGAATCGGTGTCGGAGAAGGAGATGGTTCCGTAGCGCTCAAACTTCAGATCGTCGGCCCAGAAGTCCGGCGGAAGACCCGCCTTGGTCTTCAGGTGGGCCAGGAACTCCCCGGGCTCGGCCAGGCTCTCCCACACCGCCGGCAGAAACGTGGCCCGGTGCCGGTGCCATTCCAGGATGAGCCCGTCTTGACCGGGTCGCAGGCTCGCAAGCAGGTGCACCTCGTCGCGCACGATCATTGGCTCGGGCTCGGTCAGCACGGAGATGCTGATCCGCAGCCCTTCCAGCTCGAAATCCCGCAACGGCCCGAAGCGGTAGTCACCGAAGGCGGCACCCACCGCGTTGCGGGCCACGGCGATTGCCAGCGCGTCTTCGGCGATCAGCGTGCCGATGCAGCCGCGCAGCCGTTGCTCCCGCGTCAGGGTGACGAAACAGGCGGCCGGCTCCCTCACCGCCGGAGGGAGCGCTTCCAGGTCGGGGCTCGGCGATTCACCCGTTTCCAGGTGGTGGACGATGGACTCGCGAGCGATGCCCAGCAGGGCACCGCGGGATTCGGCATCAAGATTCATCGACGGCAAACGCCCCGTAACCCACCACCCGGTCGCGGGGACCGGCGGTGTCGCCGGAGTTGCGCAGTCCCAGCAACTCCACTTTGAGGCCGCGACGCCTCGCCAGGGCGAGGAGACCGTTGATCGGGCCACGCCCGCAGGCGTCCTCGTAGTCGATGTCCTCGTAGCGCAGGGCGGTGATGTTCTCGGCGGTGGAGCGGTCGAGGCGCCGAGCGGTGTCGTAGTCGTGGTAGTGGCTGAGATCGCTGCTGATCACGATGAGCGTCTCGTCGCCGCCCCAGAGCCGCTCCAGCACCTCCGCCACGTCGTCCGCACCGGCCTCCCCCACTACGAGCGGCACCAGCCGGAACTCGCCCAGTGTGTACTGCAGGAACGGCAGCTGCACTTCCAGGCTGTGTTCCTGGTCGTGGGCCACATCCAGCGTCTGTACCTGGGGCAGGTCCTCAAGGCTGTCCAGCGCCTCGCGGTCCAGCGGCACTTCGCCCAGCGGAGTAATGAACGCGTCGGCGCTGTGAGCGGCCAGCCCGCGGAACGGCACACGGTGCGAGGGGCCCAGCAGTACGACCCGGCGGATGCGCCCGCGCGCCGGGCGCAGCAGCGCGTAGGCCTCCGCCGCGGTGCTGCCGGAGAAGACGTAGCCCGCGTGGGGCACGATAAGCGCCTTGGGCACCCCGCGAGGCGAAACCCCACGGCCCATCATCTGGTCTATGGTATCGAAGAGGGTGTCCCGATCACCCGGATAGAACAGGCCGGCAACAGCCGGCTCGCGGATTCGCGGTGACATGACGATTCCTCCACGCCGCCTTCCGTGAGTGTACATCGTCGGGCCCGATCCTGGGCCGGGAGCTACCATGCGCGAGTTTCTGGATGCCAGCACCGTCACCACGGAGTACTGGCACCGCCTGGACGACGGCCGGATCCAGTGCGACCTCTGCCCCCGGGAGTGCAAGCTGCGCGAGGGGCAGCGCGGCCTGTGTTTCGTTCGCGAACGCCGCGGCGACGGTATCGTGCTCGACACCTACGGGCGCTCCAGCGGTTTCTGCATCGACCCCATCGAGAAGAAGCCCCTGAACCACTTCCTGCCCGGCACGCCGGTCCTGTCCTTCGGCACGGCGGGCTGCAACCTGGCCTGCCGGTTCTGCCAGAACTGGGACATCAGCAAGTCCCGGGAAATCGACACCCTGGCCGACCGGGCGTCGCCGGAAGAGCTGGCCGTTACCGCGGAGCAGACCGGCTGTCGCAGCATCGCGTTCACGTACAACGACCCGGTCATTTTCATGGAGTACGCCATCGACGTGGCCCGGGCGTGTCGCGAGCGCGGTATCAAATCGGTGGCCGTTACCGCCGGCTACATATCGCCGCGTCCGCGGGAGGAATTCTTCCGCTACATCGACGCGGCGAACGTGGACCTCAAGGCGTTCACGGAACGCTTCTACCACAAGCTCACCGGCGCCCACCTGCAGCCCGTGCTGGACACGCTGGTCTACCTCGTCCACGAGACGCCGGTCTGGGTGGAGGTGACCACCCTGCTGATCCCGGGCCAGAACGACGGCGACGAGGAAGTCCGCGACCTCTCCCGCTGGATGCTCCGGGAACTGGGGCCGGACGTGCCTCTGCATTTCACGGCTTTCCACCCGGACTTCCGCATGATGGACACGCCGCCGACACCGCCTGCGACGCTGACGCGCGCGCGGCGGATCGCCCTGGACGAGGGCATGCGCTACGTGTACACGGGCAACGTCCACGACCTGGAGGGGGGCAGCACCTACTGCCACGGCTGCGGGCAGATGCTCATTGGCCGGGACTGGTACCGGCTCTCCACGTGGAATCTGGACGCGCATGGTTGCTGCAACAACTGCGGGGCCAAGCTACCGGGCGTCTTCGAGGCCAGGCACGGGGGCTGGGGGCCGAAGCGGCTGCCGGTATCCCTGCATCGGGAACACCGGCACGCCTGAACGCGTAGGTCGAAATGACGCCGAAGGCTTTGTCCGGCATATCGCGACGCGTGATCTCCGAACCGGAGTGCCGGGAACGCTGCGCTTATCCCGGCCTACCCGCCCCCAGTCCGTACGTCCTCTCCCAACGGTCGTAGGCCGGAATAAGGCCGAAGGCCGTTTCCGGCATAGCGTGCCGGCGGCCTCCGAACCCAAATGCCGGAAACGCCGCGCTTGGCACGGACTGCCCACCTTCAGATCCCGGCGATCCAGGCGTAGACGTTGAGGGCGATCATGGCCGTCACCAGCATCACGGCACCGTAGGGCAGGTTCCAGCGCAGGATGTCCAGCCCCCGCAGGCCGTAGGCACCCTGCATGGCCAGATTGAGCCCCGACAGCGGACTTACCGAGACGCCGATGGCCCAGGCGCAGAGAAACGTCATGGCCAGCAGGTTGGAGTCCGGAACCACCGGCGCCAGCAGCGACGAGGCCGCGGCGATGCCGATCAGCGGATGGACGCCCACCAGAGCAAGTGCCACCAGCATCGCCAGCACCATGGCCGCCTGCGGACCAGCGAAGGTCGTGAACGGAAGCCATTCGCCGGTAGTGGCGAAAACGCTCTCCAGGCCGCCGGCCATGACAGCGGCGGCGAGAAATAGCGACAACTCGCCCGCCATCAACGGCAAACCCCGCGTTATCTGCGCGCCCACGCGCTCCAGCACCGGCTCACGCCGAAGGGCCAGGGTAACGGCCGTAATGCCAGGCGCCAGCGCCGCGATGATGCCCAGCACCGACAGCGACGGGCGGATGCCGTGCAGCACCAGGATGATCAGACCAAGCAGCGCGGGCAGCCAGAGGCTGCGGGGATTCATGGGATAGCCCTGAAACGTGTCCGGACGCTCCCGCGAACGTTCGAGCTCCGTGAGCGTTACCCCCAGTGCCACCACCGCCAGCGGCAGCCCCACCGCCACCAGGGCGCCGAGCTTCGCGCCGGGTGCGTACGTCAGCGCCGCCGCCATGGCGGCGAAGAACGGCGACCAGAACGCCGCCGAGGAGAACCCCCGGGTGAGAAGCCGCACCTGGCGGCTGTCCAGGTGGCCGTGCGGCGCCATCCGCCGCGCCATGATGAAAATGGTGGACAGATTCACCACGGCACCGAACAGGTGAAGCCCGAGAATCGTGCTCCGCATGGCACGGCGCCCCGCCGGCGGCGTGTGATCCTCCCCCTCCGCCGGCGCCGTAATGAGACGCAGAAAGCCCACCGCGGCCAGCATGGCGATCAGCGCGGCATTGCCGGCGAAAACCTGCGGCCACAGCGGCGGCATCCCGCGGGACCATCCCAGCGCCAGCCCGCCGACGCCGACGGCCAGAAGCACCAGCGCCTGGCGGCGGGAACGGGAAGCCAGGTCCGGCCACAGCAGCACCCCCGCCGCCCAGGCCGCCGCGCCGGTGGCCATCGGCGGAAATCCGCTCCAGAAGGCCTGCAGCGCACCGCCTACAATCACGCCGAACAGGCAGACGCCGGCCGCGCCGCGGCGCAGCTGACGCCGTTGCCTGGCCTGTGCGGATGCCGGACTCATGGTCGTGGAATTCCCCCGGGACGAACAGCGCGGCAGTATAACCGAAGCAGACGCTCCCACAGTCAAAACCGCGCTCAGTGTGCCTTGATGGATCGCGCGTCAACGCGGACCATACCAGCCTCTTGTACTTTCTTTGGCAGGCGCAGGCGCGACCGACCCTATGACCCTCGACACCAATCTCGCCCGCTGGGGCCTCAGTTTCGCCGAGCTCCAGACCCAGAAGGGCCTGGAACACATCGATTCGCTCTTCCTCGACCGGCTCCGCGAACACGACGCCGATCTGCACGCCGGGCTGGTCCAGCGCCGCAACGGCGAAGCCGAGCTCGGCCCCATTGCCGAGAGCGAGCTGCTGATCGCCGCGGCCCGGCATCTGGAAGGCTTCGTCGCCGACGTCTTCGGCCTTCAGCAACACCTGCGCGATGCCACAGCACAGACGCTCAGCCATGACGTGGTCATGGCATTCAAGCAGGAGTTCGTCGCCCGGCGGGTTAAGAAGTACCGCAAGCCGGTGGAAGAGGACTTCCAGAGCCTGG
>JASFMS010000152.1:0-5635 GCA_050117435.1 Ectothiorhodospiraceae bacterium
CACCGCGGGGATTGTCCCCGAGTGGTGGTTTCGGTGGTAAGTCACGGTCAGGGCCGGCTGGTCGCCGCATTGCTGGACGACATTCGCCGGTACTGGGACCACGACGGTCTGCACGTGGTCGTTACCCAGAACCTGCCGGAGGCCGCCCCCGCGGGGATCGAGAACATGCCGATTCCCGTGCGCGTCGTGCGCAACAGTCGGCCGAAGGGCTTTGCCGCCAACCACAACGCGGCATTTCGTGTCTTCGACAGTGATGTCTTCTGTGTGGTCAACCCCGATATCCGCTGTCCGGAGGACCCGCTGCCCGCGCTGCGGCGGGTGCTGACACGGCCGGAAGTCGCGTTGGCGGCGCCACAGGTGGTCAGCCCTGACGGCAGCCTTGAGGACAGCGCGCGGCGGCGCATCACTCCGTGGCGGATCGTCAAGCGGGTGTGCGGGCTGGAGCGCGGCCCCGATTACACGATTCAGGATCGGCTCGTCTTTCCCGACTGGGTCGGGGGCATGTTCATGGTTCTGCGCTCCGGCGTGTTCGAACGCCTGGGCGGCTTCGACGAGCGGTTTCGCCTCTACTGCGAGGATGCCGACCTCTGCATGCGCCTGTGGCAGAGCGGGTGCCGCGTGGTGGTCACGCCCGGGACGCGGGTCGTTCACGACGCGCGGCGTGGCAGCCACCGCAATCTGCAGCTGCTGAGGTGGCACGTCGCGAGCCTTCTGCGGTTGTTCGCCCGGTACCCCTTCTACCGTCGTCTGCCCGGTCCGCGACTGGCGTCCGCGGAGGGGGGCTGAGCTTATGGCCGGAAGACACGCTGTCACGGTCACCCAAACCGATGTGCCAGAGGCGCAACGAGGCGCCGGAAGCAGGCCGCTTCGTCTGGCGTTCGTCGCCGTCTCCTATACCGCGCAGCGGGACGGTGTGAGCGTCTATGCGGAAAATGTGCTCCTGGAGCTGCTGGCAGCGGCGGCGCGGTTCGGCCTGCGCCTGAGCGTCGACGTCTACGTCTGCGGGGAGGCGGCCGGGGCGCTCAAGGACGTGGTGCACCGGTGCCGGGAGGACGGCGGCGACCGCGTCGGCCCGCGAATCATTGCCACGCCGAAGGCAACCTTTGGTGCCCGCTACGTTCAGGTTCCGCGGCTCATGCGGCGCAACGGCCCCTATGACGCCATCTTCGTGCCCAATCTCCAGCCGCTGCTGCTGCCGCGGGCGCCGACGGTCGGCGTGCTGCACGACGCCACCTACCGGGTCGCCTCCAGGCACTTCCCGCGCTGGCGGGTCTGGTACATGGACCTGCTGACCCGCCTGCGGCTGCGTCTTGACGATGCAGTGGGCTCCATTTCCGAGACCACGACGGCGGATCTGCGGCGCCTCTACCCGATGGGAACCCAGCGCCGCTGCCTGCAACTTCCCAACGGCCTGCCCCGAAAGCTCGTCGATCACCCGCGTCCGAGTGTGGCCGAGGCGGTATCCAAGCTGCGCGCCGACCATCTGGAGCTCATTTTCGTCGGGCGCATCAACAGGCTCAAGGGCTTCGACCGCGTGCGCGAGGCCTGCGTGCTGCTGGACGAGCACTGCAAAGCGTGGGGAATGGAAGCCACGGTCCACGTGGTGGGCAAGGACACGCCGGAGACTCCGGAACTGCTGGCGGCGCTGGGCCTGGAGCGCGTGCGGCTGCTGCGCCACGGCTACCTCACGGACCCGCAGCTCAACGACCTCTACCGGCGCAGCGCCTACTGCCTCTTCCTCTCCCGTAACGAGGGTTTCGGTCTGCCGCTCCTGGAGGCCGTGTGGCAGCGGTGCGTACCGCTGCTTTCGGACATCGCCATCTTCCGGGAAGTCATGGGGGACGGCTACCCGCTGTTCCGTGGCGACTCCGAATCCCTCGCCGCGCTGGTGGACTTCGTCGCCCGCCTGCACGCCGATCCGCGGTTCTGCCGCCAGACGCTGGAGCGTATGGACGCCGCACTCCACCGCTGGGAGGGAGGCTACCGGCGCGCGGCGGAGTCCCTGCTGCGGTGGGTGATGGAACAGACATCGCAACCAGGCCGGACAACGGGGGTGATGCCATGAACGCTTCCACGCCTCCGGTCCTCATCCTGGGCATGCACCGTTCCGGCACGAGCATGGTGGCGCGGCTGCTCAGCGAGCTCGGACTCTTTCTGGGCTGGCACAAGGACGTCAATCACGAGGCGTGGTTCTTCCTGCGCCTCAACGAGTGGTTGCTGCGCCAGTGCGGCGGGTCCTGGGACAACCCGGAACCGGTACGCCACCTGCTCGCCAACCCCGAGGGGCGGCGGATCACCGCCGAGTACCTGCGTTTCGTGCTGGCGTCGCCGCGGGCGCTGCAGTTTCTGGGGCCGTGGCGATACCTGGCGCAGCGGAACGTGGCGACGCTGGCCGAGCCCTGGGGATGGAAGGACCCACGGACAACCTACACGGCACCGCTGTGGCTGGACCTGTTTCCCGAAGCGAGGGTGATTCACGTCTACCGCCATGGCGTGGACGTGGCCGCCAGTCTGCAGCGGCGCCAGAAGCGCAGCACCGACGACGCGGACCGGCGCTTCCGCCGTCGGCGACCGATTCACGCCGTGTTGCCCAAGCGCGGCGGTTTCACCGAGTCGTGGCGATGCGCGGACCTGGACGAGGCCCTGTCCCTGTGGTCCGGCTACGTGAGCCGGGCGCGCCAGGTGGTGGCGGAGCACGGAGATCGGGCCCTGGAGGTCTGTTACGAGGATCTGCTGAGCGCGCCGCAGCGGGAGCTGCGACGAATTGCCGTCTTCTGTGGCCTGGATGTGGACGGCGATGCACTGGTGCGGGCGGCGGGGCGGCCCCGGGCCTCACGGGCGCTGGCCTATCGCGCCGACCCCGGGCTCTGCGAACTGGCGGAGCGGTGGGCGGGCGAGCTGCGCGTGCACGGCTATTGACCCGGCAAGCGTCCGCGCGCCTGAAAGACCAACGGAGGACCGAAATGAACAGCAGTGCAATCCGAGGGGTGGCGACCGTGGCGATGGTGATCGGCATCGGATCACTGGCGCGAGCGGCGCCGCCCGGGACCGCCGAAATCCCGGAGGGCGAGACGGTGGTTCCCTACGTCTACGGGGGGGAACTCTACGACAGCAATCTTTTTCGTGTCTCCGGTGATGACGAGGCCAGGGACAAGCTGGGAACTACCGATACCAGCGAGTGGATTTCACGCGCTGGCGCGGGCGTTCGCTCGGCGATTCCGGTCTCCCTGCAGACGTTTCGGTTCGATGGCTGGGTGGAACGGAACCACTACCGGGATTTCGACACGCTGAATCACACCGCCACCGACCTGAATGGCGCCTGGGACTGGCAGCTGGGCCGCCTCTGGGAGGGCACCCTGGATCTCGGATACTCCCGGCAGCTGTCCAGCTTCGACGAACTCCAGGAGATTCAGCGGGACATGAAGCGCGGCCGGCGGGCCAGCCTCGACGCGGGGCTGCGCGTCACCCCGGACTGGGAGGTGATCGGTGGCGCCGGCTGGAGGGACACCGATCACGACGAGCGTGACCAGCTGGATCGCCAGGAGACCTGGGCATCCGGCGAGATCCGCTACCACACGCCGGTGGATACGCGGGTGGGTCTGCGTGCCAAGGTGACCGAGGGCGACATGGCCAACCGTGAACTGCTGCCGGACGGCACGCTGGTCAGCAACGACTACGAGGAGACCGAATACAGCGTTGTCGTGGGCTGGGAGGGCAGCGTCAAATCGGACCTCGAGGGACGGTTCGGCTACACGCGGCGCGACTACGACGAGCGCACGCAGCGGGACTTCCAGGGTTTCACCTCGCGCGTGGACTACCGCTGGCGTGCCACCGCGAAAACCACCCTGAACGTGGCCGTATGGCGGGAGCTGGAGACGCTGAACGACGAAGTCTCCAGCTACGTGGATTCCCGGGGCGTCCGCCTGAAGCCGGTCTGGCAGGCAACGCCGAAGACGAGCCTGTACGCGCTGCTCGACTACCGCCGGCAGATCTTCGACGGCGCTCAGGGGACGGGAACCGATAACGCCGGCCGCGAGGACAACGTCCGCACGGCGGGCCTCGGGGTCGGCTACGAGGCGTTGCGCAATCTGCGCCTGCATGTCGATGCCTCGGGCGGGCGCCGTGACTCCAACGTGGACAGCAACGACTATCGGTATCGCCAGGTATTCGCGGGGCTGACCTATGCATTCTGATTCCACTATCCGTGTCCGTACTCGCACTGGCCTGCCGCTTCGTCTGGTGGCCCTGGCGCTTTGTGTGCTGCTGGCCTTGCCGACTGTCGCCGATGCCCAGGGTTACCGCATCGGCGCCGGCGACAAGCTCTCCGTGGAGGTGGCCGGGAGCCCGGAATTCGGCGCCGATACCCAGGTGCGCGAAGACGGCACCGTCGGGCTGCCCTACCTGGGTGCCGTAAAGATCGCCGGCATGACCGCGGCCCAGGCGGAAAAGCATCTGGAGCGGGCGTTGGTGCGGGAGAAGCTGCTCAAGCATCCGCAGGTGACCGTCACCATCACGGACTACGTCAGCCGGCAGGTCACGGTGATGGGCAAGGTCAACAAACCGGGAAACTACGGGCTTTCCGGTCCGACCACCGTCCTGGACCTGCTGGCGCGTTGTGGCGGCACGGTCAAGGAGGCCGCGGACCACGTGATCCTGGTGCGCACGGTGGACGGCCAGCGCAAGCGCTATCGCATGGGCCTGGAGAGTCTGGCGTCGGGCAAGGCCGCCGGAACGAAGGTGAAGGCCGGTGACGTGATCGTGGTGCCGAAGATGAGCGTCTTCTACATCGAGGGCGCCGTGAACAAGCCCGGCCAGTACCGCTACGAGGAGGGCATGACGGTGATGCAGGCTCTGGCCATCGGCGGCGGCGTGACGCCCCGCGGCGACTACGACCGCATTGTCGTCAAACGCGAGGACAAAGACGGCAAGATGCACACCTATGACGCGGAAGAGGACGACCGGCTCCGCCCGGGCGACCTGGTCCACGTCAAGGAACGAATCTTCTGACTCAAGGAGGACGCGCGCATGACTACCGCACCCGCCTGCTTCAAGGCTTATGACATTCGCGGCCGCGTACCGGATGACCTGGACGAGACCCTGGCCTATCGCATTGGACGTGCCTACGCGTCCTGGCTCGACGGTGACGACGTCGTGGTCGGCCGCGACGTTCGCCGCAGCAGCCCCGATATCGCCCGGGCGGTGGTGGCCGGGCTTCTGGAAGGCGGCATGAACGTCCACGACATCGGGCTCTGCGGCACCGAGGAGGTGAACTTCGCCACGGCCCACTGGGAAATGGACGGTGGCATCGTCATTACGGCCAGCCACAATCCGGCGGATCACAACGGCATGAAGCTCGTGGCCGCCGGGGCGCGGCCCATCGCCCGGGAGAGTGGGCTCGCCGAGATCGGGCGCATTGCCGCGGACGGCTCCTGGCGCGCGTCGACGCGGCTGGGAACGAAGCAGGAGCTGGATCATCGGCCGGCTTATATCGCGCGGCTGTTGCAGTTGGTGGACGTTGCCGCCCTGCCGCCACTGCGGGTGGTGGTGAACCCCGGCAACGGCTGTGCCGGACCGGTCGTGGATGCCCTGGAGGCGCACCTGCCCTTCGAGCTGGTGCGTATCCAACACTCCCCGG